>NCJR01000272.1 GCA_002282555.1 Rhodobacterales bacterium 34-62-10 | reverse complement strand
ATCTGCGCAAGGATCTGGTCAAATGGGTCCGCACCGAGATTGGCCCGATTGCCAGCCCCGATCTGATCCAATGGGCCCCCGGCCTGCCGAAAACCCGCTCGGGCAAGATCATGCGCCGCATCCTGCGCAAGATCGCCGAGAACGATTACGCCGCGCTGGGCGACACCTCGACGCTGGCCGATCCTTCGGTCGTGGACAATCTGATCGAACACCGGATGAACAAAGGGTGAGCGGGATGGACAGCCAGACCCTCACCCGTCCCGCCGTGCTGATCCTGCTCGGGCCTCCGGGCGCGGGCAAGGGCACGCAGGCGCGGATGCTGCAAGACCGTTTCGGTCTGGTGCAACTGTCCACGGGCGACCTGCTGCGCGCGGCGGTGGCGGCGGGCACAGATGCGGGCCGCGCTGCGAAAGCGGTGATGGAAGCGGGCGCGCTTGTCAGCGACGACATCGTGCTGGCCATCCTCAGCGACCGCCTTGCCGAACCCGATACCGCGCGCGGCGTGATCCTGGACGGCTTTCCCCGCACGACCGTGCAGGCACAGGCGCTGGACGATCTGCTGGCGCAAAGCGGGCAGCGGATCAACGCGGCCATCTCGCTTGAGGTGGATGACGCCGAAATGGTCGCCCGCGTGGCCGGCCGCTACACCTGCGCCACCTGCGGCGAGGGGTATCACGATCACTACAAGCGCCCCGCCGTGGCGGGCACCTGCGACAAATGCGGCGGCACCCAGATGACGCGGCGCGCCGATGACAACGCGGCCACGGTGGGCCAGCGTCTGACGGCCTATCACGCCCAGACCGCACCGCTGATCGCCTATTACGAGGAACAGGGCACTCTGCAACGGATCGACGCCATGGGCGCGATTGCAGAGATTGCCGAAGGGCTGAGCGCGATCGTCCAAAAGGCGGTCGCGTAATCGGGAGGGGGAGGCGCCAGACCACCGGCGCCTTTCGGGAAAACGTGCAAAAAGGGAGGACGCCTTCAATGGCAGACAACTCAAAAGACAACAACGCCTATTGGGCCGCAAACGTGCGGATCATCCTGATAAGCCTTGCGATCTGGGCGCTGGTTTCGTTCGGGTTCGGGATCATCCTGCGGCCGATGCTGATGGGCATTTCCGTGGGCGGCACCGATCTGGGCTTCTGGTTCGCGCAGCAAGGCTCGATCCTCGTGTTCCTGGTGCTGATCTTCTTCTACGCCTGGCGCATGAACAAGCTCGACGCTGAACACGGCGTCGAAGAATAAGCTCGAAGGGACAGGGAACCAATGGATCAGTATACTCTCAACCTGCTGGTGGTGGGCGCGTCCTTCGCGCTCTACATCGGCATCGCGATCTGGGCCCGTGCGGGCTCGACCGCCGAATTCTATGCCGCAGGTCAGGGCGTTCCGCCCGTGATGAACGGCATGGCCACTGCGGCCGACTGGATGTCGGCGGCCTCTTTCATCTCGATGGCGGGCATCATCGCGCTTTCGCCTGCGGGCGGCTATCAGCAGTCCGCCTTCCTGATGGGCTGGACCGGGGGCTATGTGCTTCTGGCCCTGCTGCTGGCGCCTTACCTGCGCAAATTCGGCAAGTTCACCGTGCCGGAATTCGTGGGCGACCGCTTCTACTCCAAGGGCGCGCGCCTTGTGGCCGTGATCTGTCTGATCGTGATCTCGGTCACTTACGTGATCGGCCAGATGCGCGGTGTGGGCGTGACCTTCGCCCGCTTCCTGGAAGTATCCACCGATACCGGCCTCTATATCGGCGCGGCGATCGTGTTCGCCTATGCCGTGTTCGGCGGCATGAAGGGCATCACCTATACGCAGGTGGCGCAGTATTGCGTTCTGATCGTGGCCTACACGATCCCCGCAATTTTCATCTCGCTCCAGATCACCGGCAACTTCCTGCCGCCGCTGGGTCTGTTCGGCAGCTACGCCCCCTCGGGCGGCGATGTGGCCTTCCTGACCAAGCTGGATCAGGTCGTGGTGGAACTGGGCTTCACGCAATATACCGCCTACACCACCTCGACGCTGAACATGGTGTTCTTCACCATGTCGCTGATGATCGGCACCGCCGGCCTGCCGCACGTCATCATCCGCTTCTTCACCGTGCCGCGCGTGGCCGATGCACGCTGGTCTGCCGGTTGGGCCCTGGTCTTCATCGCGCTGCTCTATACCGTGGCACCTGCCGTGGGCTCGATGGCGCGTCTCAACCTGACCACGACCTTCTGGCCGAACGCCGTCGCAGGCGAGGCGCTGGGCGGTGATCCGATCTCGCTGGAAGCGATCAACACCGATCCGAACCTCAGCTGGATCAACACCTGGAAGAACACCGGACTGCTGGCCTTCGAGGACAAGAACGGCGACGGTTTCATCCAGTATTACAACGACAAAAGCCCCGCGATGGAAGCCGTCGCTGCCGAGCGTGGCTGGACCGGCAACGAGCTGACCAAGGTTGACAACGACATGATGGTTCTGGCCAACCCCGAGATTGCCCGCCTTCCCGGCTGGGTGATCGCGCTGGTGGCGGCAGGCGGTCTGGCTGCGGCGCTGTCCACGGCGGCGGGTCTGCTGCTGGCGATTTCCTCGGCCGTGTCGCATGACCTGATCAAAGGGTCGATCAACCCGAACATCAGCGAAAAGGGCGAGCTTCTGGCCGCGCGGATCTCGATGGGCTTTGCCATCGTGCTGGCGACCTGGCTTGGCCTCAACCCTCCGGGCTTCGCGGCTCAGGTGGTGGCGCTGGCCTTCGGTCTGGCGGCAGCGACGATCTTCCCTGTGCTGATGATGGGCATCTTCTCCAAGCGCATCAACAAGGAAGGCGCCATTGCCGGTATGCTGGTGGGTCTGATCGCAACCGCGGTCTATATCTTCCTGTATCTGGGCTGGTTCTTCATCCCCGGCACCGCGACGCTGGAAAACACGCCGGCCAACTGGCTGTTCGGCATCTCCCCCGCCTCCTTCGGGACCGTGGGCGCGATCCTGAACTTCGGCACCGCCTATATCGTGTCGGGCATGACCAAAGAGCCCCCGCGCGAGATTCAGGATCTGGTGGAATCCATCCGTGTGCCGAAAGGCGCAGGTGCGGCCACCGGCCACTGAGCCAAACACATCGGGGCGGGCGGTCCGAAAGGGCC
>NCJR01000271.1 GCA_002282555.1 Rhodobacterales bacterium 34-62-10 | reverse complement strand
GATCTCATTGTCGCTGACGACGACGGCGTGGTGGTGGTGCCGGGCAGACTGGTCAACATCGTCGTTTGAACCCGATTTTTCAGGAGGCACTATGCAACGCATCCGCACCCATTGGTTCATCCTCGCCGTACTCGCCGCTGTACTCGCCAGCGGTTGCGGTTTTCATCTGCGCGGCCAGGTCAAGCTGCCGTACGGCACGGTCTACGTCAGTGGCGCACGCGATTCCGGCCTGGTCATCGCCTTGCAACGCGTGATCCGCAACAGCGACGCCGCCAAACTGGCGACCAGCGCCGATCAGGCTGACGGCGTGGTGGATATCCTGTCCGAGCAGAACAGCAAGGTCATTCTGTCGCTGTCCGGCATCGGCAAGGTGCGCGACAGCGCGGCCGTGGTATAGACCGACGGCGGCAGGTCCACGCAGAACGTGTTGGTGTGCCGATGCGTGATGTTGTATTTGTCGATCAGGTCGGGACCGATATTGACCTGCCCGTTATAGGGAATGATCGACATCGACACCTTGTCCTCGGCACTGTTCTCGAAAATCGCATCAACAAACTCAAGCCCGGCGTTTTCGAGGTTGGTCATGCGGTTGTTGAAGGACATCGAGCCCGAGATATCCAGCACGAGCGAGATTTCCACCGCGTCCACACGTTCTTCGGCAGTGCCGGCGGCGGGGGCGCTCATGGTGTCAACGCCGAGCATGTGGATCAATTGGGTATCAATCGTCTTGCGCGCCGTGGCACTGACCGCGCGAAAGCCCAGACCCTCGGTCACGGTCACGCCGGTGACTGACCCGTCAAGCCCGGATTTCGTGAAATAATCGTTCACCACCGCTTCCGGATCAAGGCTCTGATCAATGTCGGCCGCCGCAAGCACAGCGCGGTCCAGGGTGCTTTGCAACTTGGCGCGCTCCATCTCGAACCGCATCATGTCCACGCCCAAGGCGCCAAGGAACACGATGATGATGAACATGAAGACGCCGAAGATCACCAAAGCGCCGTCCTCGTCCCGGCGGAAGCGGGCAAGGGTCCATGCTGACCGGCCCTTTGCGGGTGACTGGCTCGCTGCGCGTGACCGGCCCGCTGCGGGTGACGGCTTGGTTGCGGGCGGCGGCGTGATTGACCCTTCCCCTGTCATCGAAGGGCCGGTGGAATGGATCTTGCATGATGTATGCGTCATCTTGTGAACCACTTTACCTCGAATCAATCTGCCAAGTGATGAACCCGGCAGAACCACAGGAAATTCTGTGCGGCTTTGAACATGCCGCAGGACTATGGCTGAAATTTGGCTGTCAGGCAAAATTTTACGTTCATTTACATGGGTTTGGAGAATATATCCGTCGAATTTGTCGGCATTGTCGCTCTGACGGAAACAGGGCGCTGCCGTTGTATCGCCACATGGTCAATGATGGCGCGCATGTGTCGGGGACTGTGACAGGCGTTTCCCGCAGGCTTGCGTCCTGCCCTGATCCGGCTGGATGGACAAATGGCCTGTTCTGCGAAGGCTGTCCTATAAAAACGTGCACAAATTTGGGGCAACTGGTAACCCTTGTTTCAGGGCGTGCTGCCATAAGGACGTGGCCGCCTGTCAAGCCGTGCACCACTCAGGGAGAGACCGTCATGACCGAACCCAAGGAAACCAGCTTTCGCGAAAGCGTCGATCTGATGTTCAACCGTGCGGTGGCCTTGATGGACCTGCCGCCGGGTCTGGAAGAAAAGATCCGCGTCTGCAATTCGACCTATACCGTCCGCTTCGGCGTGCGGCTGCGGGGGCAGATCCATACCTTCACCGGTTACCGCTCGGTCCATTCCGAACATATGGAACCCGTCAAGGGCGGTATCCGCTATGCCATGGGCGTCAATCAGGACGAGGTCGAGGCGCTGGCCGCGCTGATGACCTATAAATGCGCGCTGGTCGAAGCGCCATTCGGCGGCTCCAAGGGCGGTCTCAGGATCGATCCGCGCGAATATGACGAACACGAACTGGAACTGATCACCCGCCGCTTCGCCTATGAGCTGATCAAACGCGACCTGATCGATCCGGCGCAGAACGTGCCCGCCCCCGACATGGGCACGGGCGAGCGTGAGATGGCCTGGATCGCCGACCAATATGCGCGGATGAACACCACCGATATCAATGCGCGCGCCTGTGTGACGGGCAAGCCGCTGAACGCAGGCGGCATCGCGGGCCGGGTCGAGGCGACGGGACGGGGCGTGCAATATGCGCTGCGCGAATTCTTCCGCCACCCCGAAGATATGGCCGCCGCCGGGTTGACCGGATCGCTGGATGGCAAGCGCGTGATCGTGCAGGGCCTTGGCAATGTGGGCTATCACGCGGCCAAATTCCTGCGGGACGAGGATGGCTGCACCATCATCGGCATCATCGAACGCGACGGCGCACTGGTCGATGCGCGCGGTCTGGACGTGGATGCGGTGCGCGACTGGATCGCGAAACATGCGGGCGTCAAGGGCTTTCCCGGTGCCGATTATGTCGAGAATGGCGCTGCGGTGCTGGAACAGGCGTGCGACATCCTGATCCCGGCCGCGTTGGAAGGCGTGATCCATCGCGGCAATGCCGCGCGGGTCAAGGCCCCCTTGATCATCGAAGCGGCGAACGGCCCCATCACCGCCGCCGCCGATGATATCCTGCGCGAGAAGGGCACGATCATCATCCCCGACATGTATGCGAATGCGGGCGGGGTCACGGTGTCCTATTTCGAATGGGTCAAGAACCTCAGCCATATCCGCTTCGGTCGGATGCAGCGCCGCGCCGAGGAGGCGCGCACGCAGCTTCTGGTCGATGAACTGGAACGTCTGGACCGCTATCTCGGAAATGCGTGGTCGCTGCGCCCCGCATTCAAGGAGAAATATCTGCGCGGCTCGGATGAGCTGGAACTGGTGCGCTCGGGTCTCGATGACACGATGCGGATCGCCTATCAGTCGATGCGCGAGGTGTGGCATGCGCGTGGCGACGTCAAGGACCTGCGCACGGCGGCCTATATCGTGTCCATCGGCAAGGTCGCGGCCAGCTACCGCGCCAAGGGAATCTGACGCGGCGCTCCTCCGCCCTGCGGGCGTCCTCGCCACCGGATCACCCGCGAGGACGCCCGCAGGGCGGAGGAGCGT
>NCJR01000270.1 GCA_002282555.1 Rhodobacterales bacterium 34-62-10 | reverse complement strand
AGGACGAAGCCGCTTCGCGGCATTGGCGCATTTGGCTGATGGTGTGACACGTCCATAACGGTGCGCATTTTGCGATCTGACTGACCTGACGGACGATTGGGGCCTTCTCAATCATCAGACAGGAGGTTTCCATGACAGAGGAGAGAGTAACCCCGCTGCGCCAGCGGATGATCGAAGACATGCGCATCCGCGGAATGGGTGACAAGGCGCAGAAGTCCCACATCCGGGCGATCAAGGATTTCGCGGCGTTCCTCGGGCGATCACCCGATACGGCGACGCCGGAGGATTTGCGCGCCTATCAGCTCCATATGACGGACACAGGGATCACCCCATCGACCTTCAACACGCGGATCGTCGCGCTCAGGTTCTTCTTCGGCATGACCTGCGGGCGGGAAGAGATGAAGCGCTACATGCAATTCCGCACCGAACCGCGGAAGCTGCCGGTAGTCTTCAGCGTCGAGGAGGTGTCGGACATCCTGATGGCGGCACCGGGGCCGGGGCTGAAGTATCGCGCAGCACTCAGCATTTCCTATGGTGCGGGGCTTCGGGCGGCCGAGGTCTGCAACCTCAAGATCGGCGATATCGACAGTGACCGGATGCTGATCCATGTCGAGCAGGGCAAGGGTCAGAAGGACCGCAAGGTGATGCTGTCACCCGGATTGCTGGAGCTGCTGCGTGCCTGGTGGCGCGAGACGCGCCCCGAAGGCTGGCTGTTCCCGGGCAAGCCCAAGATCAACCCGATCTCGCCAAGGCAGCTGAACCGTGCCTTCACCTCGGCCAAGCACATGGCCGGCGTCAAGAAGCCCGCGACACTGCATACGTTCAAGCTGACGACCACCGCGCGATACACCCATGTGGCCACCAAGACGATCCGCGATACTGTCAGCCCCTACGAGATGCTGGCCAGATTGCAGGATCAGACCGTGAAGCGAAGCCTGGAATGACCGGGCGCCGGGGTGACCCGGCCGAAGCTGGAGATCGCTGACATCTTTCGCGCCCATGGTCCTGCGTGGCGGCGGGCCAATGCGGGACATGTCAGCCTCTCACAGCTCAAGGTGATGTCGGCGATCGAGGCCTGCCGAACTGAGGCTCTTGGCGGGCATGTGGCTGGCTGTGCCAAATGCGGCCACCATCATATCGCTTATAATTCCTGCAAGAACCGGCATTGCCCGAAGTGCCAGGGACCGGCCGCGCGCGACTGGATGGAGGCGCGCGCCGAGGACCTGCTGCCAGTGGAATATTTCCACGTCGTCTTCACTCTGCCGGCCGAGATCGCGCAGATCGCCTACTGGAACAAGAAGGCGGTCTACGGGCTGCTGTTCAAAGCCTCGGCCGAAACGGTGATGACGATTGCGGCCGATCCCAAAAGAATGGGCGCGCGGGTGGGCATGACCAGCGTCCTTCACACCTGGGGCTCGGCACTGACCCATCATCCGCATATCCATATGATCGTCCCCGGCGGCGGCCTGTCGCCCGATGGAACGAAGTGGGTCGCCTGCCGCCCCGGGTTCTTTTTGCATGTGCGGGTGCTGTCGCGGTTGTTCCGGCGCCTGTTTCTGGACGGGCTGATGGACCTGCATGCCGCTGGGCAGCTCGCCTTCTATGGCGATCTCGAACGTCTGGCGCAGGCGGATGCCTTCGCGCAGTGGCTCGGCCCATTCCGCAAGTCCGGATGGGTGGTCTATGCCAAGCCGCCCTTCGGAGGACCCGAGGCCGTGCTGGCCTATCTCAGCCGCTATACCCACCGCGTCGCCATCTCCAACGCGCGCCTGGTCAGCGCCGATGCCCATACCGTGGCGTTCCGCTGGAAGGATTATCGCATCAAATCCGGCGATCGCCAAAAGGTCATGCGGCTGACTACGCCCGAGTTCATCCGCCGCTTCCTGATCCATGTCCTGCCCGACGGGTTCCACCGCATCCGGCATTACGGCCTGCTGGCCAGTTCGACCCGCAAGGCCAACATCACCAAGATCCGGGCCTTGCTGTATGTCCAGCGTTCGGACCAGGCCACCGTGTCAGGACCCGAAGCCGAGATCATCCCACTCACCCTGCGCGAACCGTGCCCCTGTTGCGGCGGCCCCATGCGCATCGTCGAGATCTTCCGTCGCGGGCAAAAACCGACGTCGCGCGCCCCACCGAGGGAGCAGGCCGCATGACATATCGCCCGTCATCCACTACGGAGCACCACCGGCTGCACCCCGCAGACCCGGCCCAGCCACTATGCGATTATCGCTCTGCGGCGCGAAAAACGACGGCAAGCATCACTATATGCACAGCGGTGTCAGCATATTCGGCCGCTTACGTGACCGTCTCAGCCGTCATGCGCGCCTTCAGCAGAACGCATGACCCAGCCGTCGCCCCAACTGTCTGTGCGCTTTTACCATAGATCGCACCAAGATCCACGCGGCTTCCTCCTTGGGAGGTTTTCCAACGCGGGTCGTTGCCGCACGAGGGCGAACCGTTCCGCCGCGACCCGCATCAGAAAACCTTCACCTAACCGGACGTTGACCGTGATGCCAAACGCTGCGGCGCAGCTTTTCCAAATCGGACATTGGAACAGCTGTGCAATATTCGCGACGACCTGTTGAGGACGCGCGGAACATTCTGATGCTTGCAACGGAATGTTCCCTGCGCTGGAGTCTCGGGCAAACTGGCTTGATTGGCGCGCAACCCTCTCCATATTTTCCTCATACCCCCTTGGGTGATGTGCGGGAGACAAAGATGGGCTATGTAAAGACAGCGATGCTGATGGCGGCGATGACCGCGCTCTTCATGGGTGTCGGCTACCTGATCAGTGGATCGGGCGGCGCGCTGATCGCGCTTGTCGTCGCTGCTGCCATGAACGCCTTTACATGGTGGAACTCGGACCGGATGGTCCTGCGGATGCACAACGCCCAGCCGGTGATGCCGGGCGACCGCATGGGCCTTCACGCCTTGACCATGGACCTCGCGCAGAAAGCGGGGCTTCCCCCGCCAGCAGTTTATCTGATCGACACGCCGCAGCCGAATGCTTTCGCCACGGGTCGCAATCCCGCAAACGCCGCCGTCGTCGTGACCACGGGCCTGCTCCGCAACATCACCCGAGAGGAACTGGCCGGTGTAATCGCTCATGAACTGGCCCATATCCGCAATCATGATACCGCGATCATGACCGTCACCGCGACTTTCGCCGGTGCGATTTCGATGCTGGCCAACTTTGCACTGTTCTTTGGCGGGTCGCGTGAGCGGCTTGGTCTGGTCGGCACGTTGCTGATGATGTTCCTTGCACCGATGGCGGCAGCCTTGGTGCAGATGGCCATCAGCCGCACGCGGGAATATGCGGCGGACAAGGCCGGGGCCGAGATCTGTGGTCAGCCGCTCTGGCTGGCGTCAGCTTTGGAGAAGATTGCCATGGGGGCTGCGCGGATCGACAACCACGCCGCTGAGCGCAATCCAGGGACGGCGCATATGTTCATCATCAACCCGCTACATGCCCACAAACACGACAGTCTCTTCGCGACCCATCCGGCGACCGAGAACCGTGTGGCTGCCCTCCGCTTTATGGCCACAGCTGATCGAACGGTGTCAGATGGCTCCCTGACGTCCTTGTCGGCCAGCCGTATCCCCACGACCCGCAACCGTCGGCGCACCGGACCCTGGGCCTGAACGCAAGTGTGACTTTTAGGCTTGGGATCGGGTGCTTGGTAATCTCACATGGCCACCCGTTCGCCCAGTTCCACTACCCGATCGCGCGGCAGATGATAGAAATCAGACGGATCTGCTGAAAAGCGATAAAGCAGGGCATAAAGCTTGTCGAGGATACGCTGCCAGCCAAAGGGGCCCGTCACAACTGGCCGTCTGCGGCCCAAGAAGAAGGTTGTGCGCATCACATCAAATTTCAATCCGGCGCGGCGTGCGTTGCCCATCGCTCGGGACACATTGGGTGTTTCCATGAACCCGAAGCGCAGGG
>NCJR01000269.1 GCA_002282555.1 Rhodobacterales bacterium 34-62-10 | reverse complement strand
CTGGAAGCCGCTTATCCCGACCACGTCACCATCGTGACCCAGAACGTGGACGCCCTGCACGAAGCGGCAGGATCGCGCCGCGTCCTGCATATGCACGGCACACTGGCCGGCGCGCTCTGTGCCGCCTGCGGCCACCGCTGGACCGCCCCGCCCGAGATGGCCCCGGGTCATCCCTGCCCCGCCTGCGCCGCCCCCGCCGCGCGCCCGGATGTGGTCTGGTTCGGCGAAATGCCCTATCACATGGACGAGATCTGGGACCTGCTGCGCGCCGCCGACATCTTCGCCGCCATCGGCACCTCCGGTCAGGTCTATCCCGCCGCCGCCTTCGTGCAGGATGCGGCCCGCGCCGGCGCCCACACGGTCGAAATCAATCTCGACCCCTCTGCCGTCGTGTCGGATTTTGCGGAGACGCACTTCGGCAAAGCCACGGATCAGGTGCCGCGCTGGGTGGACGACCTGCTGCGCTATAAATGACAAAGGCCGGACCCTAAGAGGCCCGGCCCGCGCACCGATCAGGTCTGACCCTGTCAGTCCTTCTTCATCGTGCCGTGGTTCATCATGCCATGCGCGCCCGCCTGCGGCATCCGCTCCAGATCAACGGGCACCTGCACCGCGACCTCGCCTGCCTGTTCAAACACCAGCGTCAGGTCGATCATGTCGCCCTGCGCCATCGGCGCTTTCAGGCCCATGAACATCACGTGATGGCCGCCACGCTCCATCACGATCTCCCCATCCGCGGGCAGGTCGAACCCCTCCTCGACATGGATCATCCGCATCACGCCATTGGCGTCTTCCTTGTGGGTGTGCAACTCGACCTTTTCGGCCACGTCCGAGGACACGCCGATCAACCGATCCGCCGCACCGCCCGTATTGGTGATCACCATGAAAGCCGCCCCCGTGGACGCCATGGCCGACGCGCTGCGGGCATAGGGGTCCTGCACCTCGATCCCTGCGGCAAAGGCGGGCATGGCAAGAAGGGCTGCGGCGCTGGCCGCGAAAACGATGGATTTGAAAGACATCACGTCTCTCCTTTGTCTGCTGTTGTGTCTGATATGAAAGGTAGATCGCTCAGATCACGACAGGCGGATCCCGGGCCGAAAAGGGCCGCACGCCCTGCGGCAAAACCTCGGGTGCGGCACTGAATGTCAATGCCTCCGCCCGCCCCATAGGGTGGACAGCGACAACGCCACACGGCGGCAGCGTCACGATCAACGCCAAGGCGCAGTCGGGGCAGATATGGGCGGGGCCAATCGGCTGCCCCTCGGCATCGGTCAGAATGGTGACAGGCCCGGTGCCCGTGCACAGAACCACCGATCCCGCCGCCCCCGGCATCCCGCGCGCCAAGGCCATCGACTGGGCCGTCAGGACCAGAAGCAAAGCCAGCGCAATAGCGACAAAAGAACGGGAGCGAAGCATCATGGCCACGATATAGGCCCGCGCGCGCGCCACCGAAAGGGGGAACTGCCGCTCATGACGGTCTCGCGCCTGCCACAAATGGACACAGCCCCACCGATGCGGCAGGGCTGCTCCAAATCGAAACCGATCAAAGGGTTCAGGCGGTCGCCTGCGCCTTTGCAATCTCTTTCTTGATCTTCAGCGCCGCGTCGGACAGCGTGTCGTCCTTGGCTTTCGCCAGAAACGCGTCCAGACCACCACGGTGATCGACCGAGCGCAGGGCAGCAGCAGAAATCCGCAGCTTCACCGTCCGGTTCAGCGTTTCGGACTGCAGCGACACATCGTTCAGGTTCGGCAGAAACCGGCGACGGGTCTTGTTGTTGGCGTGGCTGACATTGTTGCCAGACATCGGGCCTTTTCCGGTCAGTTCGCAGCGGCGCGACATGGCTTTATCCTCGTCTTGATCAGGGGCGCGTCGGGCGCCTTCAACACATAAGGGCACCGCGACCGGCGGCGCCCCGAATTCCGTCTGGGGTGATTAGGCGGAATCGCCACAGGCGTCAAGGCCAAAGCGGCACCGGCTTCGGGCTTTGCCGCAGGGGCGGCGCTCACGCCGCCCCCTCCTCGATCTCCTCGCCCAGAAACCCGCCCGACTGCCGCGCCCAAAGCGCCGCATAAAGCCCGCCCGCCGCCAGCAGATCGGCATGGCTGCCCTCCTCGACGATCCGGCCCCGGTCCAGCACCACGATCCGGTCCATCTGCGCAATCGTGCTCAGACGATGGGCAATCGCGATCACCGTCTTGCCCGCCATCATGTCGTAAAGCGTGTCCTGCACGGCGGCCTCGATCTCGCTGTCCAGCGCACTCGTCGCCTCATCCAGAAGCAGGATCGGCGCGTTCTTCAGGATCACGCGCGCCAGCGCAATCCGCTGACGCTGCCCGCCCGACAGCTTGACCCCGCGCTCGCCCACCTGCGCGTCAAACCCGCGCCGGCCCTTGCCATCCTCCAGATCGGGAATGAACTCCAACGCCTGCGCCTGCGATGCCGCGCGCCGCATCTCCTCCTCGGTGGCATCCGGCCTGCCATAAAGCAGGTTCTCGCGCACCGACCGATGCAACAGGGCACTGTCCTGTTGCACCATGCCGATATGCGCCCGCAGGCTGGATTGCGTGACATGGGCGATGTCCTGCCCGTCGATCAGGATACGCCCGCCTTCCGCCGCATAAAACCGCAGCAAGAGCTTCATCAGCGTGGATTTACCAGCACCCGACCGGCCCACCAGACCCACCTTCTCGCCGGGGGCGATCCGCAGATCGACCTGCTCCAACCCGCCGCCCGCACGGCCATAGCTGTGGCGCAACCCGTCCATCACGATCTCGCCCTCTGTCACGCGCAACGGCACGGCATCCGCCGCATCCGACAGGGTGATCGGCTGCGCGATGGTCTGCATCCCCTCGGCCACCACACCCAACTGGCGGAAAAACGTGGTCAGCGCCCACATGATCCAGCCCGTCATCGCATTCAGCCGCAGCGTCAGGGCGGTCGCCGCCGCCACCGCCCCCACGCTCGCCTGCCCCTGCATCCACAGCCAGATGGCCCAGCCCACGACGCCCACGATCAGCAACCCGTTCAGGAAGACCAGCCCGAAATCCATCTTCGAATACAGCCGCATCTCGGCCTGAAAGGTGATCCGCGCCTCCTCGATCGCCTCGCGGGCAAAGGCCAGCTCGCGCCCGTGCTGGTCGAAC
>NCJR01000268.1 GCA_002282555.1 Rhodobacterales bacterium 34-62-10 | reverse complement strand
CCATTACCTGATGCCGCGATGGATGATCTAGGTGATCTATCTGTCCCCGATCATTCCGCCTCCAGCGGTTTCAACCTGTTTGCACATGCGATGATGCGCGCTGACGATTGTGGCAGTGGTCGATACCCTGTTCGTGCTTTATGCGTAGATTTTTTTTGCCTGCTTGCCGGTCTCGGGACCCAGCACCTCATCTACATCATCGCGCGCAAAAGGTGCGCGCGCGAATGTCCGATGCTCTTCGCTTGAACGCGTCTCAAACCGGCGGGCTGGCCCGGTCACCTTCAAATCCATGCCGATGTCTGGTCTACGGCCCGGGCAGGATTCCGGCCGCGAGCCCGATGAGCAGCGTGGCAAGCACGGTGACCACGACTGTTCCTTGGGTCAGAACTGCGCCCACCTCTGACGGGTGCTCTGTCGAAGAAGTTCGATACATCGGCACCATCAACCGCAGGTAAACTCCAAGTGCCAGCACCGAGTTCAGGACGCCGATGATCGCAAGCCACAGATACCCGGCCTCGACCGCTGCCGAGAGCAGGTAAAATTTGCCCACGAAGCCGAAGAGCGGCGGGATGCCGGTCAGTGACAGCAGGAACACCACCATCGCCGCGCCGAGCCACGGACGGGTGCGCCCGAAGCCTTCGAGATCGCCCAGATCGCGCCCGGCCAGCAGGACAACCGCAAAGGCACCGAGGTTCATCGCCACGTAAGCGGCGGCAAAGACCAGAATGCCCGGAACGGCAAAGCCGCTGGCCCCGAGGGCCACGACGCCCATCAGGAAATATCCCGACTGTGCCACCGAGGAATAGGCGATCAGGCGCACAAGGTTGGTCTGCACCAGTGCGGCGAGGTAGCCATAGGTCATTGTCGCCGCCGCGATCACGGCCAGCGCCAGAGGCCAGCCACCGTCACGGGGCAGGTCGCGCAGGACCTGCGCGAACGCGAAAAAGGCGGCCGCCTTGGTGATGACGGACAGGTAGGCCGCGATCGACACGGGCGCCCCCTGATAAGCGTCCGGTGCCCAGAAATGAAACGGCACCAGCGATCCCTTGTAGCCCAGACCGACGATGATGGCGATCAACCCGGCGATGGTCACAAGTGTCTGGCCCTGCAACTGGCCCAGCTCCGAGAACAGGGTCGAGCCGGTGCCGCCGAACCAGAAGGTCAGCCCGTAGATCATCACCGATCCGGTGACCGCGCCGAAGACGAGGTATTTCATCGCCGCCTCGGTGGCGGCATCGTCGCGGGGCCAGGCCACAAGCGCGAAAGAGCCCAGACCGGTCATCACGACACCGATCACCACCACCATCATGTCGCCCGCACCCGACAGCATCAGCGCGCCAAGGGTCACGAGCACGACGAGGGATTGAACGCTGCCTTCGCGCGGGCGACCGGCGATTTCGGCCCGGACGAGCAGCAGGGACAGCGCAGTGCCGGGCAGCAGGATCAGCTTGGCCCAGCCCGAGATCAGGTCGATCCGGTAGGTGCCACCGAATACGGTGGCGTCGACGCTCAGCATCGGCAGCGTCAGGATCGTCGCCGCCGCAAGCCCGGCCAGACCGATGGCCAGCACCAGCCGCGCCGCGCGAAACATCTCCGCAACGATCATCAGCATCGCAGCGGCGGCCAACGTCAGCTCCGGGGCCAGAAGCGCAAGATCACGGCCCATCTCCATCAGTTGCCGAGGCCCGTCATGGTGGTGTGGATCATGTCAATGAGCCAGCCGGGTGCGACACCGATCAGAACGGTCAGCACAAGAAGCGGCAGGATCACCAGCTTTTCGCGCTGGTCCAGATCCGGCATCTCGGCCCACTTGTCGTTCATCTCGCCAAGAAACACACCCGCGATGGCGCGCAGGTAGAGTGCTGCGGTGATCACGATTGCGAGGATCGCGATCAACCCCCAGGGCATGCCGTTGAGCGTGGCGAGGAAGATCTGGAATTCGGCCGGGAAATGCGCCAGCCCCGGCAATCCGAGAGAGGCGAAAGCCGACAGGATGAAGGCCCAGCCGAGCCACGGCACGCGACCCAGCAACCCGCCGAAATCGCCGATTCCGCGGGTATGGGCCCGGTCCTGCAACATCCCTACAAGGAAGAAGAGCGCCCCCGTGACCAGACCGTGGCTGACCATCTGCAGGGTTGCGCCATCCAATGCGATGGTGCGGATGCGCGGCTCTGTCGCCAGTGCGGCTACGGCGACACCCATCACCACGTACCCCATGTGGTTAACGGACGTGTAGGCGATCATCTTTTTCAGGTCGCTCTGCGCCAGTGCCGCGAAGGCCCCGTATAGCGCACTGACCACCCCGAAGGCGAGGATCACCTGTCCGGCCTGCGCGAAGGCCTCGGGCGTCATCTGGTAGGCAAAGCGCACAAGCCCGTAGGTGCCGAATTTCAGCATCACACCGGCGAGGATCACGCTGCCCGCCGTGGGCGCCTGCACATGCGCCGCGGGAAGCCAGGTGTGGACCGGGAAGGCCGGGATCTTGACCGCGAAGGTCACGAGCATTGCAATCAGCGCCAGCATGGCAGGAAGCCCGCCCAGTGCGGTGCCCTCGACCCAGACACGCATGTCGAAGGTGCCCGATCCGAGGTAAAGCCCGATGATCGCCAGCAGGAGCGGCAGCGAGCCCAGAAGCGTGTAGAGAAAGAACATGAGTGCGGCCCGCTGACGCTCTTCATAGCCCCAGCCTGCGATCATGAAGTACATGCCGACCAGCGAGACCTCGAAGAAGACGTAGAAGAGCAGGCCGTCAAGCGCCATGAACGTGCCGAGCGAGGCGGTTTCCAGCATCAGCATGAGCACCACATAGGAGGCCGCCCGCTCCCCGATCCGCGCCGAATACAACGCCGACAGGAAAAACAGAAGCGAGGTCAGCAGCACCAGAGGCAGGCTCAATCCGTCCACGCCCAGCCGGTAGGCCGCGCCGATGGCGGGGATCCAGGCGATTTCCTCGACCTGGGCGAAGTCTCCGGCCACGATGCCGCGCGCCCAGATTGCCAGTGTGATCAGGAACACGGCCCCCGTGGCGGCGATGGACACCGCATGTGCCGTTCGCGTGGACCGGTCGGGCAGCTCGCGTGGACCGGTCGGGCAGCGCCATGAGCGCGAGACCGGCAAGGATGGGCAGGAAGGTGGCAATGGTCAGAAGCGGCATGGGCGCGATCCTCAGAAGAAAAGCGGGGCGGCGAGGAGTACGCCGGTGACAAGGGCGATTCCGGCGACGGTCATCGCCATTTCGCGGTGGATAAGGCCGCTTTGCAGGCGGCGGGCGCGGGTGCCGAGGGCGACTGTGCGATCGACAAGGCCAAAGATTGCGCGGTCGATGGTGTCACGGTCGGTGCGCAGGCTGATCTGTCCGAGAGACAGGTTCAGCCTGCCAACCGCGTTGACCAGCGCCAGAAGCCAGTATTCGGCGCGCTCGATCCGGTGTGACAGCGCTTGTGCGCCTGTGACGATGCCGCCCAGCACGACACGGCGGATGATCCAGCTATCCAGACGGTCGCACAGCCGCGCCAGGGCCAGCGCCGGGCGGACCACGAGGGCGTCCAAACCCCCTGCAATTGGAAACCCATCCCGCGCAGGTGCAAGCAGCGGACCCAGAAGGCGGGCGGGGGCCAGCAGCCAGCCAAGCGCCAGCCCGGCCAGTCCCACCGCCAGCCCCATGGCCGGGACGATCCAGCCGGGCTCGGCCAGATGCGCGCCCAGCATCGCCTCCAGCGGTTTGAAAACAAGGCCGAGCGTGGCGGCGAGTGCCACGAGAACGCCCATGCCGACGGCCATAAGCGGCACTGGATCGTGGGGCTTCTCCGGCGTGCCGGACCACAGCACCTTCAATGCCCGGCCCATATAAGCCCCGGTCAGCACCGACCCGGCAAGGGCCAGCGGCAGCAACCACGCGGCAGAGGGGCTATCGAGAGCCGCGGCGAGTATTGCGTCCTTGGAATAGAAGGCAGCGAGCGGTGGCAGCCCGGCCAGCGCCAGAGCTGCCACGGCAAAGCCCGCAAAGATGCCGGGCCGGGTGCGACCTGCGCCCGCAAGCGTGTCAAGATCC
>NCJR01000028.1 GCA_002282555.1 Rhodobacterales bacterium 34-62-10 | reverse complement strand
CCGATGAAGGTGATCCCGTTGGCGACGCAGGCATCCACGAAATCGGGGTTTTCCGACAAAAGGCCGTAGCCGGGATGGATTGCATCGGCACCCGACAGTTTGGCGACGCGGATGATTTCGTCGATGCTGAGATAGGCGGCGACGGGGCCCAGACCTTCGCCGATGCGATAGGCCTCGTCTGCCTTGAAGCGGTGCAGGCTGAGTTTGTCCTCTTCGGCAAAGACGGCCACCGTGCGTTTGCCCAGTTCATTGGCGGCGCGCATCACGCGGATGGCGATTTCACCCCGGTTGGCGATGAGGATCTTTCTGAACTCGGCCATGGCCTGCTCCTTGCTGGGGGCGGTCCGCACTGCCGGGCCGCTATCGGATGGATATGCGTAGCGTCACGCCGCATTGCGGCGCAAGGGCGAGGATGGTGTGTTTGGCACAATCTGCAAGATTTCCCGGCGCGCGCACCGCAGCAGAGGGCGCGCGGGCGGGTATCATCCCCGGATCAACCGCGCGGGCAGATCCGCAAGGCGTTTTGTGCCCATCTGCCCCATATTCGAGGCGATGTCGCGTTTCAGCAGGTCGATCAGATGCGCGGGGCCGTCCTTGCCCAAGGCACCTAGCGCATAGTGCCACGCCCGCCCCAGCATCACGAAATCCGCGCCAAGCGCGATGGCGCGCAGGATATCAAGGCCGCCTTCGATGCCGCTGTCGAAGATCAGTGGCAGTTTGGTGGCGGCGCGGATCGCGGGCAGCACCGCAATGCTGGAGGGCGCGCCGTCGAACTGCCGCCCGGCGTGGTTGCTGACCCAGATCGCATCGACGCCCGCCGCTTCAAGCCCCGGCACGTCGCGCGCATCCAGCACGCCCTTGACGATCAGCGGCCCGTCCCATCCGTCGCGCAGCGCCTTGAGGTATCCCATATCCGGCGAGGTGCGCAGCATATAGCCTGCGTGTTCGGTCGAACTGAGGCCTGTCACCTGCGCCGCGTAGCCATCGATCAGCCGCATCCGGGGCATGCCCTGCTGCGCCGTGCCGATCGCCCATGCCGGACATTGAGCCACCTGCGCCATCAGGCGCGGGGTCAGGCGCGGCGGTGAGGTGACGCCCGACCGGGTCTGGCGTTCCCTGCGGCTGGCGACCGGCACATCCACGGTCAGGACCAGCGCGGTAAACCCGGCATCGCGGGCGCGTTTCAGCATGTCGGCGCGAATGTCCGGGTCGCGCGGCGGATAGACCTGAAACCAGCCGTTGCCATCCAGATGGGGGCCGACCTCCTCGGGGGTGCGGCTGGCGACGGTGGACAGGCCGTAAGGCAGGCCCGCCTTGGTCGCATTGCGCGCCAGAATACGCTCGGCATCCGGCCAGAACAGGCCCGACATCCCCACCGGGCTGACGCCAAAGGGCAAAGGATGGGTCTTGCCGAACAGGGTGACGGACATATCCGGGTCGAACTCGCCATGCAGGATTGACGGCATGAACAGCACGTTGTCCAGATCGGCGCGGTTGCGGCGCAGCACGGATTCGCTGCCTGTCGCGCTGTCAAGATATTCGAATACGAACCACGGCATGCGGCGGCGTGCCTTTGCCTTGAGGTCCGAGAGGGCGGGGTAGCGTTGCAACAGATCCATGCGCGGCATTTGTGTGACTGCGTGGCGATTTGTCCAGAACCCCCGACGGCAAAATCGGGCTGGTCCGAAAATAACGGCGGAACAGATCAAGAACTTCTCTTTCACATGGCGCGCAGGCGCGCTAGGATCAGGGGCATGAGCCAGTTTGATGACATGCCCGCCGCCCCGACGATCCCGCTTTCTGCCCGCGCCATGGCCGCGCGGCCCGTGGCCCCGTATCTGGATGGGTTGAACCCCGCGCAGCGCGCCGCGGTTGAGGCGCTGGATGGTCCTGTGCTGATGCTGGCGGGGGCGGGCACCGGCAAGACCAAGGCGCTGACCGCGCGGATCGTGCATCTGATGACGCAGGGCCGCGCGCGGCCCGATCAGATACTGGCCGTGACCTTTACCAACAAGGCGGCGCGCGAGATGAAGAATCGCGTGGGCGCGATGCTGGGCCAGCAGGTTGAGGGGCTGCCGTGGCTGGGCACGTTCCATTCGGTCTGCGTCAAGCTGCTGCGCCGTCATGCCGAACTGGTGGGGCTGAAATCCAATTTCACGATTCTGGACACCGACGATCAGATCCGGCTGTTGAAGCAGTTGATCGCCGCCACGAATATTGACGACAAACGCTGGCCCGCGCGGATGCTGGCGGGGATCATCGACAACTGGAAGAACCGCGCCTGGACACCCGAGAAGGTGCCTGCGGGCGAGGCGGGGGCCTATAACAACCGCGGGATGGAGCTTTACGCCGCCTATCAGACCCGGTTGCGCGAGTTGAACGCGGTCGATTTCGGCGATCTGCTGCTGCATATGGTGCATATCTTCCAGACCCATGACGATGTGCTGGAGCAATACCGCACGCGTTTCCGCTATATTCTGGTGGACGAGTATCAGGATACCAACGTCGCCCAATACCTGTGGCTGCGCTTGCTGGCGGGGGGGCATCGCAACATTTGCTGTGTCGGCGACGATGATCAGTCAATATATGGGTGGCGTGGGGCCGAAGTGGGCAACATTCTGCGGTTCGAGACGGATTTTCCCGGTGCCGCTGTGGTGCGGCTGGAGCAGAATTACCGCTCGACCCCGCATATCCTTGCGGCTGCATCCGGTGTGATCGCGGGCAATCAGGGGCGGCTTGGCAAGACGCTGTGGACCGAGGAAAAACATGGCGAGAAGGTTCGCCTGATCGGGCATTGGGACGGCGAGGAGGAGGCGCGCTGGATCGGCGAGGAGATCGAGGCGCTGCAACGCGGCACGCGCGGAATGCGGCAGTATTCGCTGGATGAAATGGCGATTCTGGTGCGTGCCAGCCACCAGATGCGTGCGTTCGAGGATCGGTTTCTGACCATCGGTCTGCCCTACCGCGTCATCGGCGGCCCGCGTTTTTATGAGCGGTTGGAGATCCGCGATGCGATGGCTTATTTCCGCGTGGTGACCAGCCCTGCCGATGATCTGGCGTTTGAGCGGATCATGAACACGCCCAAGCGCGGGCTTGGTGACAAGGCGATGCAGACGATCCAGCGGATCGCGCGCGATCATGGCGTGCCGCTGGTGCAGGGCGCGCAGATCGCCGTGGGCGACAAGGCGATTACCGGCAAGGGGGCGGCGGCGCTGGGCCAGTTGGTCACGGATATCGCGCGCTGGGGCCGGATGGCGGGGGATGCCGACATCTCTCATGTCGAACTGGCCGAGATGATCCTGGACGAGAGCGGCTATACGGGCATGTGGCAGGCCGACAAGACCCCCGAGGGGCCGGGACGGTTGGAAAACCTCAAGGAACTCGTCAAGGCGTTGGAGCAGTTTGAAAACCTGCAAGGGTTTTTGGAACATGTCAGCCTGATCATGGACAACGAATCCTCTGATGACGGGGCCAAGGTCAGCATCATGACGCTGCACGCGGCCAAGGGTCTGGAATTTCCGGCCGTGTTCCTGCCGGGCTGGGAAGATGGGCTGTTCCCATCCCAACGGTCCATGGATGAGAGCGGCACCAAAGGGTTGGAGGAGGAGCGTCGGCTGGCCTATGTGGGCATCACGCGGGCCGAGGAGGTCTGCACGATTTCCTTTGCGGGCAACAGGCGGGTGTTCGGACAGTGGCAATCGGCGCTGCCGTCACGGTTCATCGACGAATTGCCGGCCAAGCATGTCGAGGTGCTGACGCCGCCCGGCCTTTATGGGGGCGGCTACGGGGCTGCGGGGATGGGCGGGTTCGGCGCGGGCTCTGCCTCCTCGGGGATCGAGGCGCGGGTGGCCGAGGCGAATGTCTACAACTCGCCGGGCTGGAAACGCCTGCAGACCCGCGCCGCACAGCGCCCGGTCAGCCAACCGGCCGAGGCGCGCGATACCGTGATCGACCTGCAAGCGGTCAGCGCGCATACGATGGGCGAGCGGGTGTTTCACCAGAAATTCGGCTATGGCATCATCATCGGGATCGAGGGCGACAAGCTGGAGATCGATTTCGAGAAAGCGGGTGCGAAGAAGGTTGTCGCGCGCTTCATCACCGGGGCGGATGATATCCCGTTCTGACGGGCTTTCCCTGATCAGAGACCTTCACCCCCGCGCATGACCTGCGTCGGGGTCGTCCTGCGTTGCGCGACTGCGATCCTGTCCCGAGATACCCCCAAAATGCAAAACGGCGACACCCAGGGAGGAGGAGGGGTGCCGCCGCGCTTGCAACGTGGCCCTCAGGGAGGAGGAGGAGAGCCAGCGTATGATCCAAGACGCGACGGTATCTAGGGAGGAGGAGGATACCGTCGCTCTTGCATACGAAGCCCTCAGGGAGGAGGAGAAAGGACTTCGCAATTCTGTGTCAGACACGGCGACACCCAGGGAGGAGGAGAGGGTGCCGCCGCTCTTGACAACGAAAGACCTCAGGGAGGAGGAGGAAGTCTTTCGTATTCTATAAGGTGCGACGGCATCCAGGGAGGAGGAGCGGATGCCGCCGCAAGTTCACAGATGACCCAGGGAGGAGGAGAGGGCCATCTGATCCCGGTGTTACTTTTGCGCGCCGTAGGCGTGCTGATAGGCGACCGAGCGGATCTGCGAACGGTTCAGGCCCATATCGGCCAGAACGCTGTCCGGCAGGATCGCCAGATCATTGACGGTTGCGCGGAAGGCCCGGTACTGGGCATAGCGCGCGGAAAGATCGGCCTTGATCGCTAGCAGCTTGCCAACGAACCCGGCCTGAGCGCGGGGCTGTGCAAGGCGAAGATCAGATGTATAAGCCATGTTCGGTCACTTTCGGTTTGCTCGGTGGCGGGATCGTTTCCGCTCTGTTGTCCCTAAGATACGTCGATGCTGCGATTGCACAATACCTATCTGGTGCAATGCTGCTATGCAGCAAATGCATATGAAAGACTGACCTATAATTTGGGCGGAATGGCGCGAAAACAGGCACGCTTCGTGCGGGGCTTGTATGACCTGCAAAAACTGTCACCTATTGGGGCAGGCATGACGGAGGAAATGGTATGGCAGTCACCCGGGAGTTGATCGAACAGGCGTTGCGGCAGCTTGCCCTGCCGGATGGTGGCGACCTGATCAGCCGCGATATGGTGCGCGCCCTGACCATGTCCGGTGGCGCGGTGCGATTCGTGATCGAGGCGCCCAGCCCCGAGATCGCCCGGCAGATGGAGCCGCTGCGCGCCGCGGCTGAGGCGGTGGTGGCGCGGGTGCCGGGGGTCGAGAGCGTGAGCGTGGCCCTGACCGCGCATGGCCCGGCGGCAAAGCCGCCCGCGCCCAGCCTGAAGATCGGGGGGCATCCGACGCCGCAGGCGGGGCCCACGAAACCGTCGGGCGTGGACCGCATCCTTGCCATCGGGTCGGGCAAGGGAGGCGTGGGCAAATCCACCGTGTCGTCGAACCTTGCCGTGGCGCTGGCCCGGCAGGGGCGGCGCGTGGGCTTGCTGGATGCCGATATCTATGGCCCCAGCCAGCCGCGCATGATGGGCGCAAGCCAGCGGCCCGCCAGTCCCGATGGCAAGACGATCATCCCGCTGCAGGCGCATGGCGTGACGCTGATGTCGATCGGGCTGATGCTGGACCCGGCCAAGGCGGTGGTCTGGCGCGGTCCGATGCTGATGGGCGCGCTACAACAGATGCTGGGGCAGGTGGAATGGGGCAAGCTGGACGTGCTGCTGGTCGATCTGCCGCCCGGCACCGGCGATGTGCAACTGACCCTGTGTCAGCGCACGCAACTGACCGGCGCGATTGTCGTGTCCACCCCGCAGGATGTGGCGCTTTTGGATGCGCGCAAGGCGATTGACATGTTCAACACGCTGAAAACGCCGGTGCTGGGGCTGATCGAGAACATGTCGGTGTTCTGCTGCCCTAATTGCGGGCATGAAACCGCGATCTTCGGCCATGGCGGGGTGAAGGCCGAGGCCGAGAAGATGGGCGTGCCGTTGCTGGCGGAACTGCCGATTGATCTGGACACGCGGCTGGGCGGGGATGCGGGTGTGCCCATCGCTGCGGGCGACAGTGCGGCGGCGCGGGCTTATGCGGCGCTGGCGACGCGGCTGATCGAGGGCGGGATGGCCTGAGCGGTCGCAGTTTGAGTATTTGAAGAACAGTGAAAGGGCGCGCGGCCGCATGCCGGGCGCCCTTTGTCGCTTAGGTGACGGCGCGCGCGGATATGGTCGCAGGCGGCAAAATAAGGCTCGACTCGCGGCGGTTTCTGGGGTCAGCCTGCGGGATAGTTCATGTGATTGTCCGGCATGTGGCCGGTCTGCGGTTTTCGGAGGGTTCCGGTGTCAGTTGTTTTTGGTGCATATCAGGTTGCGGATTTTTTTACAGATAATGACGACCTCAGAGTGGAACTGGACCAGCCGGACGAATTAAGCATCCTGCAAACCCCTAGCGGCACATTTGCCTATGTTTCCGGCAGATCTGAAGGCCTCACCGAGCTTGGTTTTCAAGACCACGTTAACGTCTTCCGCGTGGGTTCGGACGGAACGTTGACATTCCTGCAGGGCGTGTCGCCGCTGGACAGCAATTTTGCGCCCGACGTTGATCAGTTGGAACTGGTGACAGTGGGGACGCGAAGCTTTCTCTATGTGAATCAGATACAACCGGCATTTGATAGCTTCAGCATCCTGACCTATGAGATCGGCGAGGATGGGCGCATGACCTATCTGCGCGAAACGGAGGCTTCGCCCGAAGTGCCGTTTTTCGGTGCCGAGGGCATGGCAAGCTTCACGATGGGGGGTGAGACCTTTCTTTATGCGCGCGGCGCCGTCAGCCCGTTTTTCACGATCTTTGTGCAAACACTCAATATTTTCCGCGCGGGGGCAGATGGAGGATTGGACCCTGTCTCGTGGTCTGAAACGGGTTTTAGCACCGAGTCATCCGTTGGCGTCACCGTCGGCGGCAATACTTATCTGATCGAAAATGGCGGAAGTCTGTTGGCGGGAAGCGTGCTTCTTGTTCACAGGGTTTTTTCCGACGGAACCACGGCTGTGGTCGAGAGGGTCGAGACTTCGATCGACCCTTTGATCGGGAATGCATTCGAGATGAATGTGGCGACAGTCGGGGCAAACACATTTCTGGTCACAACCAGCTTTCATCCCGAACGCACGGCACTGAATGTGATGACCCTTGATGCGGCGGGGCAATTGACATCTGTGGTGCAACCCCAGATCGTGCAGGACAGGCTGCTCGGCGCCTCGCCCGCCGCCACAGTGCTTTCCTTCGGTGGGGAAACATTCATCACCGTGATCAACCCCGTATACGACTTCAGTAATTTCGGCTCTTATCAGCCGATGCTGCTTCTCTATCGCTTGACAGAGGCAGGTCTGCTGGAACCGGTGTCCGAGTTGGTTCTGCCCGACGGGTGGGACCCCGCTTCCATGCGGTTCGCGATGATCGACGGACAACCGGTGCTGATCGCGAGCAACTCAGGCATTCCTGAGCGGGTGGAGACCTTCCTGCTTGGTGGCGGGGATGACACGCTGACCGGCGAGGCGGGGGACGATCATATCTTCGGGTTTGCCGGGGATGACGTGCTGTCGGGTCTGGATGGGAACGACACGCTGGAGGGCGGCGCGGGCAACGATACGCTGGCGGGCGATGGCGGGTTCAACGCGCTCTATGGCGGGGATGGCGACGATCTGGTCGCGGTTGCGGTCAGTTCCGGCTTTGCTTTTCCCGTACCTGTCGCGGATGGCGGTGCGGGCATCGATACGCTGGATATCAGCCAGACCGGACGGATGGCGATGGTCAATCTGAGCAACGGTTCCACATCCTCGAGCGTTCTGCTTGACGGGACATCGATCGTTTTCCTGAACGGTCCGATGTCGGCCACGGGGTTCGAGAATGTCATCGGCGGGGCTGCGGCAGAGCGGTTCCTGGGAAGCAATGCGACCAACCATCTGACGGGCGCGGGCGGTAACGACACGCTGCACGGCGTGGGTGGCGATGACGTGATCGACGGTGGGGGTGGCAATGACGTGATTGACGGCGGTCTGGGCAATGACGTGATGCGCGGCGGGGATGGCAATGACATCTATGTGGTGGATGCGGCGGGTGATCTTGTGCAGGAGGCGGCTTTGGTGGCGGGCGCACCTGCGACGGGGGGCGTTGATTCCGTGCACAGTGCGGTCACGACCAATCTGAATGCCCATCTCGGGGTGCGGGCGGTCGAGAACCTTGTGCTGACCGGGACGCAGAACATCAACGGGGTCGGCAACGGGCTGGCCAACCTGATGATCGGCAATGCCGGGAACAATGTGCTGAACGGCGGTCTGGGCAATGACGTGATGCGCGGCGGGGAGGGGAGCGATACATTCGTGTTCAACACGGCATTGGGTGCGACGAATGTCGACCGGATCAATGATTTCAACGTGATGGAGGATATCGTCTGGCTGGAGGACGCCGTGTTTGTCGGGCTGCTGTCGGGCGGCCTGATGTCGGGCCGTCTGGCGAGCACCGCTTTTGCCGCAAATCCGGGTGGGTCGGCCACGGATGCGCAGGACCGGATCATCTATGAAACCGATACCGGACGCCTCAGCTTTGATGCGGATGGCTCTGGTGCCGGGGCGCAGGTTCATTTCGCAACCCTGAGCCCGAACCTGATCCTGACCAGCGAGGACGTCTTTGTGTTCTGAGGCGGGTCGCGGCATGGTCGGGGGCTGCGCGGCGGGGTGATCCTGCCGCACAGCCGATCACGGGCGATGTGATCCGGGTCGGGGTGCCAACCGCCGCAGGCGGCTGGCGGTTGACGCTGTGGACCGGATGATCAGGGCTTGCGGCGCGGCACGGCGTTGGGGCCGCGCGCCGGGCCGCTTGCGCGGGGTTTGGCCGCTTTGCCCGCAGGCAGCGGTTTGCCGCCCGGTCCCAGCCGCGCCGAGGTGTTGGCGGCGGCATTGCGCACGGGCGCGTCACCTGCGGGCTTGTCGCCAGACTTCTCCCAGGGTTTGCCGCCCGGCTTGCCAAAGGGTTTTGCGCCCGGCTTGCCATAGGGTTTGTCACCGGGCTTTCCGGCAGGCTTTCCGGCGGGTTTGCCATAGGGCTTGTCACCTGCCTTGCCTGCGGGTTTGCCGTAAGGCTTGTCGCCCGGTTTGCCTGCGGGCTTGGCGTAAGGTTTCGCACCGGGTTTCGCACCGGGCTTGCCATAGGGTTTGTCGGCGCGGGGCTTGGGTGCGTCAAAGCCGCGATGCACCTCGGGGTCCATCTCGCGCGGCTTGTCGCTGCGGGGTTTGGCGCTGTGGGATTTCATCCCCTCGGACCGCGCGGGTTTCGCGCCGTCACGCGGGGCACCGCCATGGGATTTGAAACCCTGAGATTTGAAGCCGTCCGGTTTGGGGCCGGGTTTGAAGCCTGCGGGTTTGGGCGGGCGCGGGCGGTCTTCGACCGCTTTCGGGGCCGCATCGGACGGGGACACGCGATCTGGCACATCGGCCCAGACACCCGCTTCTGCCGGGGGCGGGGCGCGGCGGACAGGGGCAGGGCGCTCGGACCGCTCGGGGCGGTCTGCGCCGCGATGCGGTTTACGCTCGCCACGGTCTTCGCGCGGGGGAGGGGCGATGCGGGGCATCGATCCCAGATCGGGGGCCGAGTCCAGCACCACGACCTTGGCACCGCCATCCAGAACCGCATCCGGCCCCAGCGCCTTGAGGAAGTTCGGCAGGGCTGAGGACAGGAGTTCCACATAGGTTTCATCCGCCTGCACGCGGATCGCGCCGATATCGTCGCGGGTGATGTCACCGGCTTTGCACAGCGTGGGCAGGAGCCAACGCGCCTCGGCCCGTTCATTGGCACCGACCGACAGTTTCAGCCAGCTTGACGGGCCGAATGTCTTGCGCGGGGCGGCCTCGCGCTTGCTGCGCTCGGGGCGTTGTTCGGGATCGGGCAGTTCTTCCGGGGCGGAATGTTTGCTGTAGAACAGACGCAGATAAGCGCCCGCGATCTGCTGCGCGGTATAGGTCGCGGCGATGCGGGTGACGAAATCCTCCTCCCCCTCGTTCAGGGGTTCAGACCAGACCGGATCGTTGATCAGGCGGTCTTCATCCTTGGCGCGGACCTCATCCGCAGAGGGGGGGGCGGCCCATTCCGCCGTGATCTTGGCGAATTTCAGCAGCCGTTCCGCCTTGGCGCGGGTCTTGGGGGTGACGACCAGCGCCGACACACCCTTGCGCCCGGCGCGACCGGTGCGGCCCGAGCGGTGCATCAGGGTTTCCGAATTGGTCGGCAGTTCGGCGTGGATCACCAGTTCCAGATTGGGCAGGTCGATGCCGCGCGCGGCCACGTCGGTGGCCACACAGACACGCGCGCGCCCATCGCGCATCGCTTGCAGCGCGTGGGTGCGTTCGGCCTGTGACAGCTCGCCCGACAGGGCCACGACCGAAAAGCCGCGATTGGCGAAACGCGCGACAAGGCGCGAGACGGTGGCGCGGGTGTTGCAGAACACGATCGCATTCTGCGCCTCGTAGAAGCGCAGAAGGTTGATGATCGCGCCCTCGGTTCCGTCATAGGCGGCGGTCAATGCGCGATATTCGATATCGGCATGCTGCGTGGCGCCTGTCGTGGTGGCGACGCGCACGGCATTGTCCTTGAGGTAAGTCTTGGACAGTTCCGCAATCCCGCGCGGCACGGTGGCCGAGAACATCAGCGTGCGCCGGGTGTCGGGGGCTTCCGACAGGATATATTCCAGATCGTCCTTGAAGCCGAGGTCCAGCATCTCATCCGCCTCGTCCAGCACCACGGCGCGGATCTGGCTCAGGTCGATGGAGCCGCGCATGATATGATCACGCAACCGGCCCGGCGTGGCGACCACGATATGCGCGCCGCGTTCCAGCGCGCGGCGTTCATCGCGCATGTCCATGCCACCGACGCAGGAGGCCATGGTGACGCCCGCATCCTGATAGAGCCACTGGAATTCGCGCTTGACCTGCAAGGCCAGTTCCCGCGTGGGCGCAATGATCAGGGCCAAGGGCGCGGCGGCGGGGGGCAGGATGTCGCTGTCGCCCAGCAGGGTGGGCGCAATCGCCAGGCCAAAGCCCACGGTCTTGCCCGAGCCGGTCTGTGCCGACACCAGCAGATCGGCCTCGATCAGGTCGGGGCGCATCATTTCGATCTGAACGGGGGTCAGCACCTCATAGCCGCGCCGCTCCAGCGCATCAGCCAGAGGTTTCATCGTCGGGTAGGGCAGGGTCATGCAATCACTCGGGTCATTGGGCGCGGGTGGCGGAACGAAAGATCCCGCGACCGGAGGCGCCCGTGTCATTGGTTGGGGAAGGGTTGGTCAAGCGCTGGGCCTTACTGCCTTCGGTGCGCGATGTATAGCGCAATCCGCCCGCCGGGGACAGGGCAAAGGCGGTGACGCGGGGCGGTCGCGCGCAAATGGGTGCGATTGGGCCGGGATGGGCCGCGCATGGGCCGGCCCCGGGCGATCCGGCGCGGACATGGGAAATGATGGGACGGATCTGGCGCGGCGTGGACGGGGCGCTGTTCAAAACGAATCACTTTGCCGGGATTTTGCGTGTTTTCCCTGTGAATCGAGGGTAAACAGGGGGCGCGGGGGCGGGATTGCCGCCTCTGGCCGTTGGTTTGCTGTGTCCTGCGCGACAGGTTTCGAAAAAAGCCGGGAAATCGTGGGACGATTTGATTGGCGGCTGGTGACGCTACATTTGGTAGGTATGTTTCCAAGATTATCAATAAGCGGTGTCGAACCCCGCAAAAACCGCCTCTAGATGTTGTTTTTCAAGGCGAGCACGGACAAGATCATGTAGGTTTCGCCATGATATTTATGTTGCGTCCCATGAAATCCCACGGTATCCAGAATTCACGATGAGGACGGGAACAAAACAAGGGGCACCCAAGACCCCGAAAAATCCCAAGTCAGGCTTCATACAGGCACCCCGCTTTCATCGAACCAAGAGATCCGGCGCGCGAGCGAGCAGACATCCCCCCAGGTGGCGCGCGCAGTCGG
>NCJR01000027.1 GCA_002282555.1 Rhodobacterales bacterium 34-62-10 | reverse complement strand
ATGCGCGACATCTGGATGGACTACATCAAGCCCGTCTGGCTTCGCCTGTCGCTGCAGGTATTCACCATCGTCTGGCTGGTGGCCTGCGCCGGCTGGGGCTTCCAGACTCTGTGGCGTCTCTGATTCCCGCGATTGAAAGAAAACAATGAGCTACACCAAAGCCAACATCACCAAGCGCAAGTTCGACGTGGTCATCGTGGGGGCAGGGCCTGCGGGGCTTTCGGCCGCGATCCGTCTGAAACAACTGGACAGCGATCTGTCGGTGGTGGTTCTTGAAAAAGGGTCCGAGGTCGGGGCCCATATCCTTTCGGGTGCGGTGCTGGACCCTTGCGGTCTGAACGCGCTGATCCCGGACTGGAAGGAGAAGGGCGCGCCGCTGAACGTGCCGGTCACGCATGACAATTTCTACATGCTGGGCGAGGCGGGCGAGGTGCGTATCCCCAACTGGCCGATGCCGCCCCTGATGAACAACCACGGCAATTACATCGTGTCGATGGGCAATGTCTGCCGCTGGATGGCCGAGCAGGCCGAGGAACTGGGCGTCGAGATTTTCCCCGGCATGTCCTGTTCCGCGCTGGTCTACGGCGATGCGGGCGAGGTCAAGGGCGTGGTCGCGGGCGAATTCGGGCGCAACCCGGATGGCACTATGGGCGACGGCTATGAGCCGGGGATGGAGCTGCACGGCAAGTATGTCTTCCTGGGCGAGGGCGTGCGCGGGTCGCTGTCCAAGGAGGTGATCGCGAAATACGATCTGGCCAAGGGCAAGGAGCCGCAGAAATACGGGCTGGGCATGAAGGAGATCTGGGAGATCGACCCCGCCAAGCACCGCGAGGGGACCGTGACGCATACGATGGGCTGGCCGCTGGGCAGCAATGCGGGCGGCGGATCGTTCATCTATCACCTTGAGAACAATCAGGTTTATGTGGGTTTCGTGGTTCATTTGAATTACAAGAACCCGCATCTGTTCCCCTACATGGAGTTCCAGCGGTTCAAGCATCACCCGATGGTGGCCGACCTGCTGAAGGGCGGCAAGCGCGTGGCTTATGGCGCGCGGGCGATTTCCGAGGGCGGCTATCAGTCGATGCCCAAGATGGTGGCGCCGGGCGTGGCGCTTTTGGGCTGTTCGGTGGGCATGGTCAACGTGCCGCGCATCAAGGGCAACCACAACGCCATGCTGTCGGGCAAGGCGGCGGCAGAGGCGGCGTTCGAGGCGATCACGGCGGGGCGCGCCAGCGACGAGCTGACCGATTACGAGACCGAAGTACGTAACGGCGCCATTGGCCGCGACCTGAAAAAGGTGCGCAACGTCAAGCCGCTTTGGTCGAAATATGGCCTGACCGCCAGCCTTGCGCTGGGCGGGTTCGACATGTGGACCAACACGCTGGGCTTTTCGCTGCTGGGCACGCTGGGCCATGACAAGACCGATGCGGCCGCGACCGAGCCGGCCAGCAAGCACAAGGCGATCGATTATACCAAGCCGGACGGCAAGCTGTCCTTTGACCGTCTGACCAATGTCAGCTTCTCGATGACCAATCACGAGGAGCACCAGCCCTGCCATCTGCAACTGCGCGATCCGTCGATCCCGATTGCGGTGAACCTGCCGAAATACGCCGAACCTGCGCAGCGCTATTGCCCGGCCGGGGTCTATGAGGTGGTGGCCGAGGAGGGCAAGGACCCGCGCTTTGTGATCAACTTCCAGAACTGCGTCCACTGCAAGACCTGCGACATCAAGGACCCCAGCCAGAATATCAACTGGGTCACGCCGCAGGGGGGCGACGGGCCGAATTATCCCAATATGTAAGCCTGACCGGGTTTGCGTCAGATCTTGGCAATTTTAAGCGAAAAGGTGATCCGAGAGGCGGCGAATTGCCGCCTCTCATTGCGTTTGGTGGCAGACACGCTAGGGTTTGTGTTGAGGAGCGGGTCCGTCTGGGGCAGGCTTTGGCAACAGTCTGGCCAGCAGCTTGAGGCGACAGGCGAGGATCAAACGGGAGGCATGGCAGTGTCGGGCAGAAAATGGGCGGAACGAGCGCTGGTCGTGGCGGTGTGCGCGGCACTTGTCGGCGGAACCGCCTTTGGCAGTGCAGCCCGGGCCGAGCCGAATACGGGCGCCTATCTTGCGGCGCGCCAAGCGGTGCTTCTGGGCGATTATGCGGTTGCCGCCGATTATTTCACCCGCGCCCTGACCCGTGATCCGTCGAATGCGATGCTGCTGGAAAACGCGGCGCTGTCCTATCTGTCGCTGGGTGATCTGGACCGCGCGCTGCCGATTGCGCGCAAGATGGAAGCCGATGGCCTGCAAAGTCAGGTGGCCAGCATGATCCTGTCCGCTGGCGAGGCGCGCGAGGGGCAGTTTGACGCGCTGCTGACCCGCATGGCCGAGGAGCGTGGCACCGGGCCGCTGGTGGACGGTCTGACCATCGCTTGGTCGCAGATGGGCAAGGGCGATGTCAGCGCGGCCCTGGCCACGTTTGACCGCCTGACCGAAGAAAGCGGGCTTGGCCCCTTCGCGGGCTATCACAAGGCCCTGGCGCTGGCCATGGTGGGCGATTTCGAGGGGGCAGAGGCGCTTTTTGCGGCCGAGGCCGGGGGACCGCTGCAACTGACCCGCCGCGCGGCGATTGCGCGGGTGCAGATCCTGAGCCAGCTGGACCGCGACGCCGAGGCGGTGGCGCTGCTGGATCAGATGTTCGGCACGGATCTTGATCCGGCCCTGTCGCAGATGCGCATGGCCGTCAGCGCGGGCGAGATGCTGCCCTTTGATCTGATCACCAATGCGCAGGACGGGATTGCCGAGGTGTATCATACGGTTGCATCGTTCCTGCGGCGCGAGGCGGGGGATGAATACACGCTGCTGTTTTCCCGGATCGCGTCTTATCTGCGGCCCAGTCACACCGACGCCATCCTGCAAAGCGCCGCACTTCTGGAAGCGATGGAGAAATATGAGCTGGCCGTTGTGACCTACAAGCAGGTGCCGGCCACCGATCCGTCGTTCCATGCCGCCGAACTGGGCCGGGCCGAGGCCTTGCGCAATCTGGACAAGCTGGACGCCGCATCCGAGGTGTTGGAGCAACTGACCCGCAGCCATGGCACCCTGCCCATCGTGCATGTCACGCTGGGCGATCTGATGCGGCAGATGGAACGGTTCGGTGATGCGGTGACCGCCTATGACACCGCGCTGTCGCTTTATCCCGCCGAGGATGCGGCGCATTGGTTCATCTATTACGCCCGCGCCATCGCGCATGAGCGGCAGGACACATGGGACAAGGCCGAGGCGGATTTCCGCAAGGCGCTTGAGCTGAACCCGGATCAGCCGCAGGTGTTGAATTATCTGGGTTATTCGCTGGTGGAAAAGCAGATCAAGCTGGACGAGGCGCTGGATATGATCGAGCGCGCGGTCGCGGCGCGGCCTGACAGCGGCTATATCGTGGACAGTCTGGGATGGGTTCTGTACCGCCTTGGCCGCTATGACGAGGCGATCGTGCATATGGAGCGGGCGGCGGAGTTGATGCCGGTCGATCCGATCGTGAACGATCATCTGGGCGATGTGCTTTGGGCGGTGGGGCGCACGCGTGAGGCGCAGTTCCAGTGGACCCGCGCGCTGTCCTTTGATCCCGAGGAAGAGGATGCGGTCCGTATCCGTCGCAAGCTTGAGGTCGGGCTGGACGTGGTTCTGGCGGAAGAGGGCGCGCAGCCCCTGGCCCGCGTTGCGAATGGCAACTGACAGGGCTGACGTGGCGGCGGCTCATGTCGAACTGGCCCCGGCCAAGGTCAATCTGACGCTGCATGTGACGGGCCAGCGCGCGGATGGGTATCATCTGTTGGACAGTCTGGTGGTGTTTGCCGATCTGGGCGACCGTCTGGTGCTGCGGCGGGCGGATCAGCCTGCGTTGCGCGTGACCGGGCCGATGGCGGCGGGGGTCCCGTCGGGGCCGGATAATCTGGTGCTGCGGGCGGCGCGCGCGATGGGTGTCGATCTGGAGATCGGGTTGGAGAAGCATCTGCCATCCGCAGCGGGGATCGGGGGCGGGTCATCCGATGCGGCGGCGGTGTTGCGCGGGGCGGTGGCATTGGTGCCGGGGCTGGCCTTGCCCGATGACGCGGGGCTGTCGCTGGGCGCGGATGTGCCTGTGTGCCTGATGGCGCGGGCGGCGCGGATGCGGGGCATTGGCGAGGATGTGGTGCCGGTGGACGGTCTGCCGTTGCTGCATGCTGTGCTGGTCAATCCCGGTGTCGGCGTGTCCACGGCGGTGATTTTCCGCAGCCTGTCGCGCAAGGACAATGCGGCGATGCCCGATGTGTTGCCGCGCTGGGCCGATGTGGATGATCTGGCGGCGTGGCTGGCGGGGCAACGCAATGACATGCAGGCGGCGGTGGCGGCGGCCCCTGTCGTGGGTGAGGTGATCGCGGCGATTGGTGCCACAGCGGGCTGCAAGCTGGCGCGGATGTCGGGGTCGGGGGCCACGTGTTTCGGGCTTTACGCGGATGCGGCGGCAGCGGCACGGGCGGCCGAGGCGCTGGCGCGGCCCGGCTGGTGGGTGCGGGCCGTGCGCCTGTCCTGAGGGGCTGTGCCCGGTGGCGCGGGCGGAGCCTCCGGCGGGGATATTTCCGGCAAGAAGAAACCGGGCGCGGTCGGACCTAGCGCAGGCGGGCGACGACGTAATCGGCCAGATCCACCAGCATTTGCCGCAGGGGGTGATCCGGCAGGGTCTGCATCGCGGCCTTGGCGCGGTCGGCCCAGTCAATCGCATCTGCGCGGGTGGCCTTTAGCGTGCCGTGGGTCTGCATCAGGGCGATGGCATGGTCCAGATCGCCGTCACGCTGATCGCCCTTTTCGATGGTGCGCGACCAGAAGGCGCGTTCTTCCGGGCTGGCAAGGGCCACGGCCTTGATCACCGGCAGGGTCAGCTTGCGTTCGCGGAAATCGTCGCCGATGTTCTTGCCGGTTTCCTTGCTGTCGCCTTGGTAATCCAGCAGGTCATCGACGATCTGGAAGGCGATCCCGAGCGCATCGCCATAATCGAACAGCGCCTGCACCTGTGCGGGCGTGGCCCCCGCCAGAACGCCGCCGGATTCGGTGGCGGCGGAAAAAAGTGCGGCGGTTTTGCCGCGCACGACCTGCAGATAGATGCCTTCATCGGTGCGCAGGTCTTGGGCGGCGGTGAGTTGCAGCACCTCGCCCTCGGCAATCGTGGCGGCGGCGTTGGACAGGATTTCCAGCACGCGCAGATTGCCGGGTTCGACCATCAGCTGAAAGGCGCGGGCGAACAGGTAATCGCCCACGAGGACCGAGGATTTGTTGTCCCAGAGCAGGTTGGCTGTGGGCCGCCCGCGGCGCTGTGCGCTTTCATCCACCACATCGTCATGCAGCAGCGTGGCGGTGTGGATGAATTCGACGGTGGCGGCCAGATGGATATGGAACGGGCCGTCATAGCCGCAAAGCTCGGCCGCGGCCAATGTCAGCATCGGGCGCAGGCGTTTGCCACCTGCGCCGACCAGATGCGCGGTCACCTGCGGGATGCGCGGCGCGTGTTCCGAGGCCATGCGTTGCGCGATCAGGGTGTTGACCGCCTCCATCCCGTCGGCCAGATGCCCGGCCAGCAGTTCATGCGGTTTGGTGGATGCGCGGTCGAGGCTCATGTTTTCCCTGCTGCACGGCTCGACAAGCGGGGGCCATGCTCTTATCTGCCAAGTATGAAACAGTTGATGCGCACCAATAATCCGGTCTCGATGGCGATGGCCACATCCTTGCTTCAGGGCGAGGGTATAGACTGCTTTGAAATCGACGTAAACATGAGCGTCCTTGAAGGCAGCATCGGCATTTTGCCGCGCCGCCTGATGGTGCGGGATGATGATTATGACGCGGCGCTGCGGGTGATCACCGATAACGGTATGGGACCCGATGGATGAGGCGGACCTGAGCCGCGACGCCTTTCTGGGCGGGCGGGTGCAGGTCTGGCAACCCCGGCGCGGCTATCGTGCGGGGGTTGATCCGGTCCTGCTGGCGGCAGCGGTGGCGGCGCAGGCGGGGCAATCCGTGCTGGAACTGGGCTGCGGGGTGGGGGTTGCGTCCCTGTGTCTGGCAGCAAGGGTGCCGGGTCTGATGCTGACCGGGGTCGAAATCCAGCCTGATTATGCGGACCTTGCGCGGCGCAATGCGGCGGCGGCGGGGGTGGCGCTGGAGGTGGCAACGGCTGATCTGGCGGCGTTGCCCGCTGACCTGCGCCAGCGGCGGTTTGATCATGTGATCGCCAATCCGCCCTATTTCCTGCGGGGTCACAGCACGCCTGCCACGGATGCGGGGCGTGAGGTGGCGCTGGGTGAGGGCACGTCCCTGGCGCAATGGATCGCGGTGGCGGCGCGGCGGGTCCGGGACGGGGGCCATGTGACGCTGATCCAGCGGGCCGAACGCCTGCCCGAGTTGATCGCGCTGATGACAGCGCATCTGGGATCGGTGGCGGTGCTGCCCCTGACCCCGCGCCGGGGCAGGCCCGCCCAGCTTGTCCTGATCCGGGGGCGCAAGGGCGGACGGGCGGCGTTTCGCCTGTGCGATTCGGTTCTGATGCATGACGGTGCGGTGCATGACGGGGATCACGACAGCTATACCCCGTTGATCACCGGCGTGCTGCGCGAGGGGGCAGCCCTGCCATTCTGATGGGCGCAGCCACGAGTTGTCTCAATTCCGTCGGAAAATCTTTGCCGGATGCTGCGGGTGCAGCGTGACTTGTGGGTGATTCTGTGATGCACTTGTCATGTAGACGTTACATCAGAGAGGAGACTGCCCATGAGCTTGAGTTCGCATGTCGAGGAACTGAAGAAAAAACACCGCAATCTCTCGGACAAGGTTGAGGAAGCGCAACGCGCGCCCGGCATCAGCACGGCTGAGATCGCCACCCTCAAGAAGCAGAAGCTTCGCCTGAAAGAAGAAATCGAGCGCCTGAGCGCCAACGCCTGATCTACCCAAAAGCAGAAACAAGTCCCCGACACAGCCGGGGCAGGGTCAGCCGTGATCACGGCTGGCCTTTTTGTTGAGGCATCAACCGGCGAGAAAGTCGGTGATGGCCTGCACCTCGCCCTGGCTGATCTCGTGCCCGCCGGAATGCCATTCCAGCGTCACATCCGCGCCCTGAGCGGTCAGATAATCCGCCAAAGCCTGCGTCAGCGCAGCGGGGCAGATCGGATCGCGCTGGCCTGCGGTGATCAGGATGCGCCGCCCGGCCAGACCCGGTTGCGGTGCCGGTGACCATGGGATCAGCGGGTGCATCAGGACCATCCGGTCCACAAGATCGGGATAGGTCAGCGCCACCGCCATCAGGATATTGGCCCCGTTGGAATAGCCCAGGCCCGCCACATCGCCCGCGGCTGTGCGGGTCTTTTGGTCCAGAATGAAGCGTGCCATGCGGTCTCGCCGCCTGGCCAGATCGTCCATGTCATAAACCCCCTCGCCGGTGCGCCGGAAATAGCGGTTCATGCCGCCTTCCGACACATCGCCGCGCGGCGAGACGACATGCGCACCGGGGATCAGCCGTTCGGCAAAGCTGTGGAACTGATGCTCGGTCCCGCCGGTGCCATGAAAGGTCAGCAGCAAAGGCGCGCCGGGGCGCCCCTGCGTGGTGGCATGGGTATAGGGGGCGTCAGTCACGGATCGGCTCCAGATACCGGGCTTCCAACACGCCGCGCAGGTGTTCGTGCTGTTTCGGCAGACGCAGCGCCTGTCCCAGATGGGCGCTGTCCTCGTCCCGGTCGAAGCCGGGCTCGTTGGTGGCGATTTCGAACAGCACACCGCCGGGGGTGCGGAAATAGATCGCCCAGAAGTAATCGCGGTCGATCACGGGCGTGACCTGCCAGCCGGTCTCCAGCAGGGCCTTGCGCACGTCGATCTGCGCGGCGCGGTCGGTCACCGAAAAGGCCAGATGGTGCACGGACCCTGCGCCTTGCTGGGCAGGCGCGGCGCCGGGCAGGGTCTCGATATCGACCACATCCGCGCCATTGCCATGGGGCACGCGGAAGCGGGTGATGTCGCCTTGGGTGTCGATCTGCTCATAGCCCATGAAGCGCAGCAGTTCCGCGCTGGCCCCCGCATCGCGCAGGCGCATGTCGGCGGAGTGAAAGCCGCGGATCGCGTGTTCTGCGTGGATGCCCTGACCTTCCCATGGGGCGCGGTCGTCATCGACCTCGACCAATGCGAATCCGTCACCGTCTGGGCCGTCAAAGCGCAGGCGGTTTTCGCCAAAGCGCGTCTCGGGCTTGATGTTCTTCACGTCGAATGTGGCCAGACGATCAGCCCAGAAGGGCAGCGATCCCTTGGGGACGGCAAAGGTGGTCACGCTGACTTCGCCCGCGCCGGGGCGTCCACGGCGGGCCCCCGGAAAGGGGAAATAGGTCATGACCGAGCCGGGCGTGCCGGTTTCGTCGCCATAATAGAGGTGATAGACCTCGGGCGCGTCGAAGTTGACGGTCTTTTTGACACGGCGCAGGCCGAGGGTCTTGGTGAAGAAATCGTTGTTGGATTGCGCACCGCTGGCCAGAGAGGTCACGTGGTGCAGTCCGTTGATCTGGGTCAGCATGTCTGTTCTCCTTTGACGCATGATATGCGTTGCAGGGGCGCGCAGAAAACACGCAATGCGGCGCGTATTCTGTGCAGGATCGCACATGACACCCGGGCGGCGGACATGAAAAAGCCCCCTGAACGGCGTCAGGGGGCTTTGCTTGGCTAGAGCATGTTGCGCAAAAGTGGGAACCGGTTTTGCGCAAAAAAACATGCGTAAACGAATGGCTAGAGAGTGTCGCGTAAATGCGAATGAACGCGACACTCTCTCGGATCAGACGAAGAACTGCGCGCCGTTGGCCGAAATGGTCGAGCCATTGATGAAGCCTGAGTCGTCCGAGGCAAGGAACACCACGCAGCGGGCAATCTCCTCAGGCTCGCCCAGGCGACCTGCGGGGATCTGTGCGATGATGCTTTCGCGGACCTTTTCCGGCACCGCCATCACCATGTCGGTGGCGATATAGCCGGGGCAGATTGCGTTGGCGGTGATGCCGAAACGCGCGCCTTCCTGTGCAAGGCTTTTGACGATGCCCAGATCGCCCGCTTTGGAGGCGGCATAGTTGACCTGTGCGAACTGCCCCTTCTGGCCGTTGATCGACGAGATGATGATGACGCGGCCGAATTTCCGCTCGCGCATGCCCGGCCAGATCGGGTGGGTCATGTTGAACACGCCGGTGAGGTTGGTGTCGATCACCTCATGCCATTGCTGCGGGGTCATCTTGTGGAAAGGCGCGTCGCGGGTGATGCCGGCGTTGTTGACCAGCACGTCGATCGGGCCGATCTCGGCCTCGACCTTTGCGATGCCGGCGGCGCATTCCTCGTAGTTGCCGACATTCCATTTGTAGGTCTTGATGCCGGTGTCCTTGGTGAATGCCGCGGCGGCCTCGTCATTGCCGGCATAGGTGGCGGCGACAGTGTAGCCCGCATCGCGCAGGGCGATGGAGATGGCCGCGCCGATGCCGCGTGATCCGCCTGTGACGAGTGCTGTTCTTGCCATGATATCCTCCAGAATGGCTTGTGTTTCGGTAACTTGGTTACTTTGAAAGGGATTTATGCGCAAGATTATTGCGTGCGCTTTTGCGTCTTCTGGACAAGAAAATGTCGGTACTGGTCAAAAAAAAAGGGGCGCCACGGGGACGCCCCTTTATATTCCGGTGACTTACATGGGTTCAGACCCGCTCAAGGCACATGGCGACACCCATGCCGCCGCCGATGCACAGGGTCGCCAGACCCTTTTTGGCATCGCGGCGCTGCATTTCGAACAGCAGGGTGTTCAGGATGCGGCAACCGGATGCGCCGATGGGGTGGCCGATGGCGATGGCGCCGCCGTTCACGTTCACGATGGCCGGGTCCCAGCCCATGTCCTTGTTCACGGCGCAGGCTTGTGCGGCAAAGGCCTCATTCGCCTCGACCAGATCCAGATCAGCGACCGACCAGCCCGCCTTGGCCAGCGCCTTGCGGCTGGCATGGATGGGGCCCACGCCCATGATCGAGGGGTCCAGACCGGCGGTGGCATAGGAGGCGATGCGTGCCAGCGGGGTGATGCCGCGCCGTTCCGCCTCATCCGCGGTCATCAGCAGGACCGCCGCCGCGCCGTCGTTCAGGCCGGAGGCGTTGGCCGCGGTGACCGACCCGTCCTTGGTAAAAGCGGGGCGCAGTTTCTGCAGCGCGTCCAGCGTGGCCCCGTGGCGGATATATTCATCCTTGTTGATGATGATGTCGCCCTTGCGCGACTTCACAATGAAATCAATGACTTCATCGTCAAAGCGTCCGGCTTTCTGCGCGGCTTCGGCCTTGTTCTGGCTGGCCAGCGCGAATTCATCCTGCGCCTCGCGGCTGATCTGCCACTTCTCGGCGACGTTTTCGGCGGTCTGGCCCATGTGATAGCCGTTGAACGCGTCCCAAAGACCGTCGCGGATCATCGAGTCGATATAGGAGACATCGCCCATTTTCACGCCCGCGCGCAGATGCGCGACATGGGGGCTGAGGGTCATGTTTTCCTGCCCGCCCGCCGCGACGATGGCGGCATCGCCCAGCTGGATATGCTGCGCGGCAAGGGCCACGGCGCGCAGGCCCGAGCCGCAGACCTGATTGATCGACCAGGCCGAGGATTCTATGGGCAGGCCCGCGTTCACATGCGCCTGACGTGCGGGGTTCTGGCCCTGACCGGCGGTCAGCACCTGCCCGAGGATGGTCTCGGATACTTCGGACTTGTCGATGCCCGCGCGGGCCACGACAGCCTCAAGCACGGCGGCGCCCAGATCATGGGCGGGCGTGTTGGCGAATGCGCCCCCGAAAGAGCCGACAGCGGTGCGCGCTGCCGAGGCGATTACGACATTGGTCATGTATATCCTCCACCAATTTGCAGATCGAGGATCACCCGGGGCCGCGCGGGGTTGCGGGCACCGGACTCCCCGCCTTGGAAGGTGTGATACTGGATGACGGGTGCGGCGGCAACAGGCTGATGTCCTCAGCCCGCGCGATCGATCATGACGGTCTGTGCTGCGGGATCGTTCCATGGCGGGTGCACGGTCGGGGCCCCAAAGAAATACCCCTGCTGACAATCCACGCCGATTTCGGTCAGCCAGCGTGAATCGGCAAGGCTTTCGACGTTTTCGGCCACGGTGAACATGTCGAACTGCCGCGCGATATCCACCATGGCGCGGGTCAGCACCTGATTGTCCGCATCACCATGGACGCCCCGGACAAAGGCGCCGTCGATCTTGATCACATCGAACTGGAAATCGCGCAGATAGCGCAGCGAGGTATAGCCCGATCCGAAATCGTCCAGCGCGAAGGTGATGCCGCGCCGCTGCAGGTCGGACATGAAGCGCACCACCAGTTCCGGCACGGTCATCGCGCTGCGTTCGGTGATTTCAAGGATCAGCCGTTCGCCGATGGTCGGATCGCCCTGCAACCCCTGTTTCAGGCTGCGCATCCAGCGCGGAAACCCGATCGAGCGGGCAGACATGTTGATGGCCAGCCGGATCTGCGGATTGCGTTGCAGCGTCCGCAGCCCGGTTTCCAGCGCCACGCAGTCAAGGATGCGCCCGGTTTCCGTCGTTTCAACCGCGTCGATGAAGTCGCGCGCCGGGATGATGCGCCCGGTATCGTCCAGCACGCGGATCAACCCTTCGTAAAAGGCGACCCGGTCGGGGCGTTGCGACTGCACCACGGGCTGGAAAGCCAGCATCGTCTCACGGTGGCGCAGGGCGGCGGCCACCATTGCTACGGTGCCCCGGTCCCGTGCGATCACCGCGAAATCCAGCGGCGACACCTCGCCCGGTTCCATGTCCGCGAATCTGCTTTTGCCCTGACGCATCGCTTGCCCTCTGACCTGTCCCAAGGCGTCACTAGACCTTTCAGCCATTACCAAAGAGATATACCGCTTCTACTTCAAAACCCGAAAGTTCTCGTGGGTGATGACGCGGAAGTTGTCTGAGACCTTGTCGCGGAATTTCGTCCATTCCTGCGGGA
>NCJR01000267.1 GCA_002282555.1 Rhodobacterales bacterium 34-62-10 | reverse complement strand
CTATCGCTACGTCGACCCGAACGGCAATCTGCGAGACTACGGCAAGCGCGTCCTCGGTGCTTAACGTACTATTCTGCACCCAGCCGGAATCTACCCCAGCCAGCGCTTATTAGACGCGCCCTGACCTCGCGCTCTGAGCGCATGAATCGCCTTCGCCTGAGCTCGCCGTTCGCGAATGTTTCAGAGTTCCATGATCCAGTGTTCAGGAAACGGGTTTGGCGGCTCGCGCGAAAAGGCTTATCTTGGGACGCTTGAGTCTAGGACGGGCTAAATTGTGTGTCATAATCGATGTCCTAAAGTAATATTTCCAAAGGGATATGCCCGCCATGCTGTGAACCAGCCTAAGAACGTAGGATCCTGCACTCTCCGGCATGCGACCCCATTTAAGAAGATTGGTACGCGGTCCACATTTGCTCAATAAGCTGACCTTGAGTAATGCCGCGCCGCTCCGCTTCTGCGGCGATTGCTTCACCTATCTCAGGAAAGACCTTGGGGTGCAGTTGGTATGTCCGGGGACTAGGTTTCCGGCCGGGTTTCTTGCGCGGCGTGCGGTCCAGAAAGCCCCTAGCCTCCCCTACTGCATCGACGCGACGTACTTCTTCAACGGTCGTTTCCTTGGGACGTGCTGTCAGCCCTGCAAGCCTATTTGAGCCGCTCATAGACAGCCTCCGTGAAACGTTGGGCATTTTCAATTGCCTTGTCGATCTTGCCGCCAGTGACCATTTCGGGGTCTTTCAACATGCTCGTCAGATCGCCACCATATGCGAAGATTTCCGAGAACGCAGCGCGCGCGACGAGAGAGGGTTCGATCACGTCGATCCCTGCCCTCTGCAGCTGCTCTTCCAACTCTTTCTGGACTCGGCTTTTCACGGCAGCACTGGTTTTCGTCAGTACAACGGCGTGACGGATTGTACGGCCCAGTGCTTCCTCTTCCTCCTTCACAAGAGCTAAAGCTTCCGATCCAATTTCGGCGTCCAGCGCAGTAGGCTGCATCGGGACGATAACCAAATCAGCTTGGGATACGGCGCGGCTAACCAGCTGCGACGCCACCCCTTCGAGGTCGACAATGACGATTTTCCCATCACCATCCGCCGCTCTGATGGTCGGCACAATTTCGGAGCGGCCAATGTCACCGTGCAGCGTGACCCCTTTGGGCAAGCCATGCGAAGCCCACCGAGTAAGCGACTTGTTGGGGTCGCAGTCAAGCACGGTAACGTCTGCGCCCATCCTTGCGAACTCAGACGCCAGCAGAACGGCACAGGTGGACTTTCCGACGCCCCCTTTGGGGCTGGCCATGACGATGACAGGCACTGCTGACGTCCTCCGCTTGCTTCTCTTACCGGAAACATATTTAGAACCGGCTTTAAATTCAATACCGGATTTAAATCAATTACCTGAAATAAATCCGGTTAATAACCGGTTAGTATAACTTTAGCTTGGCCTGCCGCGCTTCTCAAAAAATTTGCGACAGAAGCCTACAAAGGCAGCGTCGGCATCCCGTGGAGGCTCCACAATCCATTCACGCCATTCGCTTTCCAAGTGGCGCACGTCCCAACCTGGTGCAGCCTTCCGTGCGAGGTCATAGGTTTCAGGCTTTAGCTGCGCCACACGGTTGTCTGCAATGGGGGTGGCGGCCATCGTGCCGCGGTTAGTGAAGACGACCATATCGTCAGCCTCTTCGAACGCCACATGGTAGTCGGGCAGGTGATCATGCTGGACAAGCTGCCGGATCATCTGCCTGAAACGCTTCTCAGGGCTTTGCGAGCCGGTTTTCATGAGCAGCTTGGGCAACGTAATGCGCCAGGTACGCTGCTGGCCACAGTGCTTTCTTGCAATCTCATAAACGCGCCGTTCGATGGGCTTGCGCAGGCGAAAGTAGTCACGATGCAGCGTCAGCACTTCTTCGTTGCGGATGGCATTGAAAACCCACTCGGAGAGCTTGACCTCACACCACAGTAAGCGACCGTCGAGGCCGTGCTTGCGGCGGATCGAGGATGCGTCGATTAAGCCAAAGCCATCAATTTGCTCTTCGTCACCACTTACAATGTTGGTTCTGATCCTTGTTCCTTCCAGACGGTCCAGAGCATCGAGCAAAGATTGATACTCACGACCGCTAGTGCCTCGGTTCGTGAAGATCAGCAGCTCGTGCGAATTGATGCGGACACGCGGGGATACATTATCACCCTGCTTCAGCTTCGCCATAATCTGGCTGATGCAGTAGATAAGAATATCCTTGTCATAGATCGTCGCCAGCCCTTTGACACTCGGCGTGATCTCCAACCAGTGTGGGCCGTTCTTGTACCGCTTCACCGTCGTCTCAGGCTTCTTCGACAACGAGTAAAAGGGGTGCTCCATATGCTGCATGACGTCCTTCAACACGGCATCTGCAACGTCACAGATGAATAGGTCATGCTGCGGATGACGATCAGGCAGTAGGGGCGCCAGCGGGTTCGTGTTATCAGTTACCATGCCTAGACTTTCGTGTTTTCAGTTACCACTGTCAAGATTCGTGTTTTCAGTTACCGTAGTTCGTGTTTTCGGTTACCATAATTCGTGTTTTCAGTTACCGGCGCTGTGTCTAACTATTTGAAAGTAATGTGCGAAAACAGTATCAAACGAAACGTAACACATAATTTAACACATATTTAACACTCAGAGCATGTGGATATCTTGAACAGTCTTGACAGAAAACAGAGCGACGCGGCCATGATCGAGCAGATGACAAAACGCATGGCAGCAACGGAAAACGTCATGGAAAATTTACTGGAGAACACGCGCTAAACGGCAATTGATGAGCCTCGAAGCGTCATACAGCGCTGCTGGTGAGCTATGAGCGGTTGTAGAAGCTATTTTCCCGCAGGAAAGCCGCGATTCAGTTGCTGCAAGCCAGTTTGTCACGCAGACAAGTATGATGGGCTGTACTGTCGGCGCTGGAACCAACTGCGCGGCCTCGAACCGGGCGACATACTGGGCCAGCTCATCGATGAGGATGATGACCTTGCGCCCGTCAAGAACCCGCTTGAAGAAGTCCTTCACCGGTGCCGCGACCGACGTCACGTCCCCTTCCAGGTCTCGGTAGAGCGGTTCCCCACCCACCTGCATCGCCAGTTCACCCCAGAGTGTATGGGGGATGGGCCAAACGGCACCCGAAGGGCTTGCGTCA
>NCJR01000266.1 GCA_002282555.1 Rhodobacterales bacterium 34-62-10 | reverse complement strand
GCGTCTCGCGGATGGAACGATTGCCGTGGTGTTCGCCACCCTCGGAACCGAGGGGGTTTCGGTGATCTCGATGCGCCCCGCCAGTCGCAAGGAAAGGAATTTGCTATGACCCGGAAGCAACTGACTGAAGAGCAAATCCAGCGTATGATTGACAGCGATCCTGACGCACCTGAAGCTACCGATAAACAGCTTGCCCAAGCCAAGCCATTCGACACGGTCTTCCCTGCGCTGGCAGATGCTCTGCGACGCAATGTTGGGGGGCGTCCCAAGTCGGAAAATCCGAAAGTCGCGGTGTCACTTCGGCTAGATCAGGAAGTTGTTGCCCGGTTCAAGGCGTCTGGCCCTGGTTGGCAGACGCGCATGAACGATGCTCTCCGGGATGCGGCGGGACTTTGAGAGCAGTGTTCGAGGCATTCTTTGCCGCCAGTGGGGCGCAGATCAACGTGACCGAGAGGCCGCGGGCTTACTATCACATCAAGACCGACCGCATCCATATGCCGCCGATCGGATGGCCGCCGTGTAACAGTCCACGCCGCAGACATCACCCAGGCCCCCGTCAGCAGGTGGGAGCTTCATGCGTTGTGCAATGTGCTCATAGATCTGGCTGAGGGACTGTGCCGTCTGAACCAGCGACACCCCTTTGCTCCGGTGCGTTTCGGGTACTTTCAGCAGGCTTGGCATATGTTTGAGCAGCGGGAATTCATCGATGATGAGCCTCAGCCTCTGGTCGCCATCATCAGGTATCTGGGGGCTGCCAGAAACTTTCACGATGCGCTCGATCACGATAGTGCCCCACGGGGTGGTGTAGGTTGTGGCTGAGGTGGTCATCGGCGAAGTTCCGGTAAGGTCTGGTTGCTGCCACCAACCCGGACTGGAGATTCCACCGATGACAAATGACATGATGAACCTGCGCGACCTCGTGGAGAAGACCCCCGATGCGGATCTGCTGCGCGAGATGATCGGCTTTGCCGCCGAACGGCTGATGGAACTGGAGGTCGGCGCCGCGACTGGCGCAGCCTATGGCGAGAAAGATCCGATGCGGCGGGCGCAGCGCAACGGCTACCGCGACCGGGACTGGGAGATCCGAGCTGGGACAGTCGAGTTACGCATCCCGAAGCTGCGCAAAGGCAGTTACTTTCCTGGCTTCCTTGAGCCGCGGCTGATGGCAGAGAAGGCCCTGACGGCGGTGATCCAGGAAGCCTATGTTCAAGGCATCTCGACGCGATCCGTTGACGACCTCGTCAAGGTGATGGGCATGTCGGGCATCTCCAAGAGCCAAGTCAGTCGCCTATGCGAAGAGATCGACGGCAAGGTGAAGGCCTTCCTCAACCGCCCGCTTGAAGGCGATTGGCCCTACCTGTGGATCGACGCGACCTATCTCAAGGTCCGGCGTGGCGGGCGGATCGTGTCGGTGGCGGTCATCATCGCCATCGGCGTCAACACCGACGGCCGGCGCGAGGTTCTGGGCCTGGAAATAGGGACTTCCGAGGCCGAGCCGATCTGGACCGAGTTCCTGCGCAAGCTGACGCGGCGTGGTCTGCGTGGCGTGAAGCTGGTGACCTCGGATGCTCACGAGGGCATCAAGGCCGCAGTGTCGAAGGTGCTGTGCGCCACCTGGCAGCGCTGCCGCGTCCATTTTCAAAGGAATATTGCGGCCCATGCCGGCAAGAGCGGGCGCAGAGTGGTCTCCGCCTTCATCGCAACAGCCTTCGCCCAGGACACCGCGGAAGCCTCCAGCATCCAATGGCGCAGCGTCGCCGACCAGATCCGGCCCAAGGTGCCTAAGCTTGCGACGATCATGGACGACGCTGAGCACGACGTGCTGGCCTACATGACTTTTCCCAAGGAACACCGCGCCAAGTTGCACTCGACGAACCCCATCGAACGCCTGAACGGCGAAATCAAGCGCCGCACTGATTCGTCGGTATATTCCCGAACGATGACGCCATCGTCCGCCTGGTCGGAGCGTTGCTGCTGGAGCAGAACGATGAATGGGCCGTCCAGCGCGCCCGCTACATGACACTGGAAACCATCGCGCCAATGGGCGATGATCCCGTCATCAGCCTGCCCGCCGTGGCATCCTGATCAAGCAGGCCTGCACCGAATATCACGGTGACGATCAGAGCCAGCTACACCACGCCATGGGGCACTATCTCGATCACCGGCCTGATCCAACCGATACTGACATCCTCGAATGTACTAAAGTTCTGGATAATCAGGGTCTAAAACTTGCTGTTCATCTTCAGAACCCATGCATTCAGTGAAATCTGCCGCTGTGGGGGCAAGTCGCTCCACACCAAGACCAAGGGCCGGATCACGGACATGACCGCCGCTTGAAAAATGGTCACATAACCTGTCGAGGTCCGTGTGAATTCGCCGGTTTGATCAACGCCCAGATAGTTCACCGCAATCTTAGGAAGGATAGAAAAGATTATTCTATTTTAAGTTCAGCCGCTGTTTTGCCCAAATCAAGAGCCGCCGTGAACCAACGAGGCTTGCGGCCCTTTCCCGACCAAGTCAGAGCAGGATTCTCTGGATGACGGAATTTCGGAGCAGTGGTAGAACGCTTAGCTTTGATGCTTGCGCCCACAAGTTCACTTAGCGAATAACCTAAGCCCCTAGCAAACGCCTCTACCCTAGATAGAGCTTCCGCCTTTTGTCGCCGCTCAAAAGTAGATATGGCAGTGACAACATTTTTTTGAAGTTTCTTGAGATCACTAAGGGACAGTACTTCTAGATCTAAAGCCATCGGCAAATTCCATCTTCTGTTCTTCTGATAGAAATAACGGATGCTGGCAAAGTTTGCAACAATTAAGGCATAACTAAGGCAAAATATATTCTTCTTTTGCCCTGATAGCCAAAGCTCCTTGTTGACTGACGGGTAAAATGCTCAGATGCTAAGCGCAGAATGTCTTCTGCTATTGTCGACACCGACCATAGAGGTCATGCTTAGCCGGCAACTGAATGAGCAGACAGCTTCGCCCGACTGTCTCGATTACTGGCTGCGTAACGATAAAAAGCAGCCTCAAACAGACGTGCTTTCTGCACAGGGGCAACCGTAGCGAAACCCTGAACCGCGCCGGGTTTGCCGGAGGCTCCAACTCCTGAGTAGGATGGAGCATCATGAGCAAGACAACGAACAAGTTTTCCCCTGAAGTGCGTGAACGC
>NCJR01000026.1 GCA_002282555.1 Rhodobacterales bacterium 34-62-10 | reverse complement strand
TCCCACAGCATGATATACCAAGGTCCCTCACCGCGCGTCTGGGCAGCGGCGACATAATCGCGGGTCTTGATGTCCATAGCTAAGCCCCGCACGATGCGGAACACCGTGGGCGAGTTGACGAAGACCACCGCGACAAACACCACCAGAAGGTTCGGCGGAAAGCTGATCAGCCCCAAAGGATCGGCATCCCATGCGATGCCCAGATAGATCCACAGCCCCACCACCAGCGTGATCGCCAGATAGAGGTTGCGCTTGGCCGGTTGCGTGAAAAAGCGCGAGTTGAACAGGATCGTCAGGAACACGATGGGGAACAGGAACAGCACCCCCGCCATATAGACCGGTATCCCCGTCAGCACGATTTCCGGCGTGACCAGCAGATAGAACAGCAGGATCACCGGAAAGGCGAGGATCAGGTTGGCCAGAAACGACAGGAACGTGTCCAGCCGCCCGCCGTAATATCCCGCGGGCAGGCCCAGCGTGATCCCCACCATAAAGGCGAACAGCGTGGCGAAGGGGGCGATCTTCATCACCTCCCACGCGCCCACGACCATCCGGCTGAACACGTCGCGCGCCAGATTGTCGCCGCCCATCAGGTAATAGGGGTAAAGGCCCATCTCCGCGGCATCCGGGACCGGAATCCCCGGTTCCTTGTTCTTCAGCCCCGAAATCTGCGCCAGCACATCATGCGTCACGATCCAGCCGAAGGCCCCGCCGAAAATGCCCGTATAGACCCAGAACATCACCAGCGCGAAGCCGAACATGCCGATCATGCTGTCGAACAGTTTGCCGTAAAGCCCCAGCCTGCGCTTGAAGGCGATGGACAGACCAAAGGTCAGCGGCAGCGCGATCCAGACAGGGATGAACTGGATCAGGATGCGGATGATGATCTCACCCCAGCCGAGAGGGTCCATGAAACTGTCCTTTAACTGATAGTGATGCGCGGGTTGAGATAGACATAGCCGATATCCGAGATCAGCTGCGTCACCAGCACCACGATGACCGACACGACCGACACGCCCAGCAGCAATTCAATGTCGTTATTACCCGCCGCCTGCACCAGAACCCAGCCGAAGCCCTTGTAGTTGAACAGGGTCTCCACGATGACGACGCCGTTCAACAGCCACGGGAATTGCAGCATGATCACGGTGAAAGGCGCGATCAGCGCGTTGCGCAGGGCGTGGCGGATCACGATATCGCTGAACTTCACCCCTTTGAGGCGGGCGGTGCGGATATATTGCGCGGTCATCACCTCGGCCATGGATGCACGGGTCATCCGGGCGATATAGCCCATCCCGTACAGCGCGATGGTCAGCACCGGCAGGAAGAAGTTGTTGAAACTGGCATCATCCATCGCCCCTGTCGCGGTGCCGTTGAACCATTTCAGCCCCACCGCAGAGGAGGCGAAGACTGCGATCAGGATCACGCCCGAGACATATTCCGGCGTGGCGGTGGTGGTGATGGCAAAGGTGGACAATGTGCGGTCGGTGCGTGATCCCTCGCGCATCCCCGCCAGCACGCCCAGCAGCAGCGCCGATGGCACCATCAGCACCATCACCCAGAACATCAGCTTGGCGGTCAGGCCCAGACGGGTGGCGACGATCTCGCTCACCTCGGTCTTGAACACGGTGGATGTGCCCCAGTAGCCCTGGACAATGCCGCAGAAGGTTGGCGCTTCGGCCATGACCTCGGGTGCCACTGTGCCATTCACGCAGCGCCCGCGAAACCCGTCCTCGACCTCCAGCGTCCAGCCCGGCAGCACGCCCAGCCATTGCGCGTATTTCACGGGCATCGGTTGCAGATAGCCGTTCTGCCCCAGCCAACTGGTCACCTCGGCATCGCTCATGCGGAAGTTGCCCTGGGTTTTCGCCAGTTTCTCAAGGTTGGGCGTCAGGTTCGTCATGAAGAAAACGATAAACGTCAGGCAAATGGCCGTAAGGATCATGACCCCCAGACGGCGCAGGATGAACAGGCCCATTCAGTGCCCCCTGTCGGTCAGGCTGTGGCAGGTCTTGCTGACCCGTCCGTATTCTACGCAAATCCGGTCACTGCACATGGTGCAAAGCTCCGGAAATGGCCGCGCCCTGTGACAGGCGCGGCCCTTTGATCCCTCGGATCAGGCCGAAAGGCCCCATTTGTAGTGGTGATGCTCGAACGAGATGTGCATGTCGGTGCCCACCAGACCCTCGCGCATGTGGCGATAGAGCGAGCGCCAGTAGGGTTGGATCGTCACGCCCTCTTCCTGCACCAAAGCCTGCATCTTGGCGCTGACTTCGCGGCGCTTGTCGGCATCGGCAATCGCCAGCGCCTCTTCCAGCAGGGCATCGAATTCGGGGTTGGACCAGCCGAATTCATTCCACGCCTCGCCAGAACGATAGGCGACGGCATAGATCTGCACACCCAGCGGGCGGTGGTTCCAGTTGGTCGCGCTGAACGGATATTTGGTCCAGTCGTTCCAGAAGGTCGAGCCCGGCAGGATCGTGCGCTTCACGTTGAAGCCCGCGTCGCGCAACTGCGCACCGACGGCGTCGCAGGTGTTGCGCATCCAGTCGTCATCCAGCGAGATGATCTCATGCTCGAAATCCGCCATGTCGGTTTCGTCCAGCAGCGCCTTGGCCGCAACCGGATCATGCTTGATGGGCGGCAGTTCGGCATATTCCGGATGCACGGGGGCGACATGGTGGTTTTCCGCCGTGACGCCCAGATTGCCGTAACCCAGTTCCAGACAGACCGCGTTGTTCACGGCCATGTTGATCGCCTGACGCACCCGCTTGTCGGCATAGGGCTTCACGCCGTTCACTTCGGCCAGCTGGTTGGGACGGATCACAATGGTGGCGCCGGTCACGACCTCGGATTTCACCAGACCCAGACCGTCCATGATCTCGATGAACTCGCCCACGGATTCGTGCAGCATGTCCACTTCGCCGGATTCGATCGCGGCCAGCCATGCGGCGCTGTCGGTGCCAAGGTCGATATATTCGATCCGGTCGGCATAGGGCCCGCCGTAAACATCGGTGCCCCACCATGTGTGATCGGCATTGCGGGCAAGAACGGCTTTGACGCCCACTTCCATTTCTTCGATCACATAGGGGCCGGTGCCGATATTCTGCAACTCGTCCGGGTTATAGGTGCTGTGCACGACAGCCGCCGGATAATCCGAGAAGTTGGCGATCACGGCGATATCGGGGATCGACAGGTTCAGCTTGACGGTCATGTCATCGACAACCTCGATGGCACCGTCGCGGGCCTTGCCGGTCGCTTCATCGATCAAACCGCCGACGCGCGCCGCCATCGAGTTGCCCTCGACATCACGCTCGCACCAGCGGGCGATATTGCGCGCCACGTCCTCGGCGGTGAAGGCGTCACCATTGCTCCATGTCACGCCGGGGCGAACCTTCAGCGTGTATTCGGTGGCGTTGTCATTGGTTTCCCAGCTGTCCAGCAACATGCCGCGGAAGCTGCCGTCGCTGTTGTATTCGACCAGATATTCCAGCGTGCCGCGGGTCACGTTGGCGATTTCCGACCAGTCGGCGGTGCGCGTGTCCTTGAGGGCGCGCAGGCTCATCTGGCATTTGATCGTGCCGCCCTGTGCGGGGGTGGCCTGTGCCTGTGCCGGCATGTTCAGCCCGCCCAAGGCATAGGCTGTGGCGGCGGCGACACCGAGGCTGGTGGTGCGGGCCAGAAATTCACGGCGGCTCAGTTTGCCGTCCTTGAACTCCTCGGCATACATCAAGGCTGCCTTGTGGATCGGCTTTCCCTCGAAGGTCGTATGTTTCATCTTGAACTCCCTGTCACGCATAAGTGCTTTTTGAAGGTTGATCGGTCGCCGCCCGTGTATCGCGCGCCATGTCGCAGATCGCTGGCCACATACGCCCCTCATCCCTGCGGGCATTCGGCACCAGATTGACCATTGCGTCAACGCACGCATTCGTCATTCTGTGTATGGAAAACGACATCACCCCCTAACAAAAAACGACATTCATGTCGCTGGCAAGCCTTAAACGGGATTACGGCGCCAAATTCTGTGCGTGACCAGAACAGGATGCGACCCAAAGCCCGCGTCCCCGCACCGGGTCATCGCTGCGCGTTGCGCCGCAGAGTGCTGGGGGATTGGCCGGTATGATGCTGCACGAACCGCGAGAAATAGGCCGGGCTGGAGAAGTTGAGGCTTTGGCCGATATCCTGCAACGGGCGGTCGGTTGTCTCGATCATGTCGCGGGCTGCATAAAGGCTGCGTTGCGTCAGGATATCCGCCGCCGTCAGGCCCGACGCCTCGCGGCAGGAGCGGGTCAGATGCGTGGGCGTCACACCCAGTTCGGCGGCATAATCGCCCATCAGCTTGGGGCTGGCATAGTCGCGCGCCACCAATGCGCAATAGGCCTGCACCAGACGATGCGACGCCGGAACGCGCGGGCCATCGTCGGCATGATCGATCATCTGACGCCGCAGCCAGACGGACAACAGCATGGATTGGGCGCGCATCCCCTCATCGGCATAGGGGCGCTGCGCCGTCTGTTCGCGCTGCATCGCGTCAAGGATGCTGGACATCTCGGCCTGCGCCTGCACGTTGCGGATCCGCAGATGCTGCGGTTCATCGGGCAGGCCAAGATCCTCGCCCGGATCGCGACTTGCGGGCAGATGAGCGGCAAGACCGAAACCCTGCTTGCCAAGGTCAAGCGCCAGCAGCGTGCCCGCGGGCACAAACACCGCGTTATGCGTGCCGATCCCGCTGCGCAGCCCCTGCAGGATCATGCGGCCCTGTCCGCGCGTGATCCACAACAACAGATGGTGGTCATGGCTGTGCAACTGTTCCAACCGCCACGCCGCACCGCGCCCCATCTGGGCGATGCTGCCGATCCGGATGCCCGCCACACCAGCAGCGGCGGACCCGGATGCACCGGGACCTCTCAGATCCGCTTTGGTCGGGCTGGCCTGCATGTGGTCTTGCTCCGTTGCTGTCGGGGAACCGGACGAACCTAGCAATACCATTGAAATGACAAAAGGGGAGCGGTTGATAAAAGGCAAGTCCCCCCGGCGTTCAGGCGAGTTCTGGCCGATGCACCTGCCAGCCGCGCATCCTGGCCCGGAACCATGTGCGCTGACGCTTGGCAAACTGCCGCGTCGCGATGGTCGCGGCCTCCTGCGCGGCGGCAAGCGTCATCTGCCCTTGCAGATGCGCGATCAGTTCGGGCGCGCCGATGGCCTTGGAGGACAGGTGATCCGGGTTCCACATGGCCAGATTGTCTCGCGCCTCCTCAAGGGCGCCATCGGCCAGCATTGCCGCGAAACGCCGTGCGATTCGGGCGTTCAGCCAGTCCTTGGGGGCATCGACAAGAACAGCACTCGCCCCCGCCAGCGGCAAAAGCGGCGGCGGCGTCGCATCCTGCCACGTGGCCAACCCGCGCCCGGTGCCGCGCCACACCTCCCACGCGCGCTGCACGCGCATGGGGTTCTGCTGGTCGATCCGCGCCAGTGTCCGGGCGTCCAGATCGGCCAGAAGTGCCGCGATCCCGCCGGCACGCAGACGCGCCTCGGCCTCGGGGCGGATATGGTCGGGCAGGGTGGGGATTTCGGCCAGCCCTTCGGTCAGGGCGGTAAAATACAGCCCGGTGCCGCCCACGATGATGGGGCGCGGCCCCGACCGCAGCAGGGGCGCCACTTCACGCAGCCAATGGCCCACGGAATAGGGCGCATCCCCCGGCACATGACCATAAAGCAGATGCGGCACCCGCGCCTCATCCGCAGGCGATGGCCGCGCGGTCAGCACCCGCCAGTTGGCGAAAACCTGTATCGCATCGGCATTGACGATCACCCCGCCCTGATCCTGCGCGATCCGCAGGGCAAGGGCGGATTTTCCGCTGGCGGTCGGGCCTGCGATCAGGACCGGACGGTCAGGGGGCAGATGGGTCAGGTCAGGCGTTTTCATGCAGCGCGTGATAGAGCATGCAGCACAATTCGCAAAGGTCGCGCTTCGCGGATTGAACCCGCCCGCGTTTTACGACATTTTGCGCGCGATCAGCCAACCCGGAGCACAGCCCCCATGCCCAACGACGCCGACATGCCCACCTCGCCGCTGGCGCAGACCAAGTTCCGCCGCGTGATGCTGAAAATATCGGGCGAGGCGCTGATGGGCGATCAGGGGTTCGGCCTGCACCCGCCCACCGTCCAGCGCATCGCACAGGAGGTGAAGTCGGTTCACGATCTGGGCGTCGAGATCTGCATGGTCATCGGTGGCGGCAACATCTTTCGCGGTCTGCAGGGCAGCGCGCAGGGGATGGAACGCACCACGGCCGATTACATGGGGATGCTGGCCACGGTGATGAACGCGCTGGCGATGCAATCCTCGCTTGAGGCGTTGAACATCCACACCCGCGTGATCAGCGCGATCCCGATGGATCAGGTCTGCGAGCCCTATATCCGCCGCCGTGCCGTGCGCCATCTTGAAAAAAAGCGCGTCGTGATCTTTGCAGCGGGGACTGGCAATCCCTATTTCACCACCGATACGGCCGCGACTCTGCGCGCCAATGAAATGGCCTGCGAAGCGATCTTCAAGGGCACCAAGGTGGACGGTGTATATGACAAGGACCCCAAGAAACACACTGATGCCAAACGCTATGACCGCGTCACCTATGACGAGGTGCTGGCGCAGCATCTGGGCGTGATGGATGCCAGCGCGATTGCGCTGGCGCGTGACAACAACCTGCCGATCATCGTGTTCTCATTGGACGAGCCCGACGGGTTCAAGGGCATTCTGGCGGGCAGGGGCACCTATACAACCGTGCACGGTTGAGCATAAACTAAGCAAAACCCGCGTGAGCGGGAGACGGAATGAGGGAAGTGCAGCACGATGTCCGATGAAGATTTCGAGATTGATACCGACGACCTGGAGCGCCGGATGGAAGGGGCCATGGTAGCGCTCAAGACGGAATTCGCGTCCCTGCGTACCGGCCGCGCCTCGGCCTCGATGCTGGAGCCTGTGATGGTCGAGGCTTACGGCCAGCGGACCCCGATCAATCAGCTGGGCACGATCAACGTGCCCGAGCCGCGGATGGTCACGGTCAACGTCTGGGACCGCTCGATGGTGGGTGCCGTCGAAAAAGCGATCCGCAACAGCGGCTTGGGCATCAATCCTCAACTCAACGGCACGATCATCATGCTGCCGATCCCCGAGCTGAACGAGGAGCGTCGCCGCGACCTGACCCGCGTGGCCGCCCAATATGCCGAACACGCCCGCGTCGCCGTGCGCAATGTGCGGCGCGACGGGATGGACCAGATCAAGAAGGCCAAGACCAAGGGCATGTCCGAGGATGACCAGAAGTTCTGGGAAGCCAGCGTGCAGGACCTGACGGACAAATACACCAAGATGGTGGACGCCGCTCTGGAAGGCAAACAGGCCGAGATCATGCAGGTCTGACGACCTGCCGTTCCGCCGAAAGGAAAGCCAGCCATGGCGCGCCAGACCCCTGACAGCCTAGCCCATGCCGATGGCGGCCCACAGTCGCGTGGCGCATCGGGAACCGGACCGCGCCATGTGGCCATCATCATGGATGGCAATGGCCGCTGGGCCACGATGCGGGGCCGTCCGCGTCTGTTCGGGCATCACGCCGGGGCCAAGCGCGTGCGCGAGATCGTTGAAGCCTGCCCCGATCTTGGGGTCAAGTATCTGACGATATTTGCCTTTTCCACCGAGAACTGGAAACGCACGCAGGTTGAGGTGGCCGGGCTGATGAGTCTGTTCCGCCGCTATATCACCCGCGAAGCGCGACAATTGCGTGACGAAGGGGTGCGCGTGCGCTTTATCGGCGACCGGGTGCGTCTGGATGGCAAGCTGATCTCCCTAATGGACGAGTTGGAACTGATCACCTCGATGAATGACCGGGTGCATCTGACCATCGCCCTGAACTATGGCGGACGCGATGAGGTGGCCCGCGCCACCAAGCGGCTGGCGCAGGATGTGGCGCTGGGGCGGTTGAACCCCAAGGATGTGGATGAAGAAACGCTGCCAAAGTATCTGGATACCTGCGTTTTACCCGATCCGGACCTTGTGATTCGCACCAGTGGCGAGGCGCGGATTTCCAATTTCCTGCTCTGGCAGTCGGCCTATGCGGAATATGAATTCGTCGACACCCTCTGGCCTGATTTCAGCCGCGACGAATTTGCCCGCTTGTTGCATGGCTATGGCGCGCGGGACCGGCGTTTCGGCGCGGCAACGGTGTGAGACGGCGATGACAGCATCCTCGAAATGGGAAGACCTGAAGGCCCGCACCCTGTCATCCTTGCTGATGGTCGCGGTCGGCTCGGTCGAGATCTGGTTGGGCGGGCCATGGTTCATCGGCCTGATTTCGGTGGTCTGCGGGCTGATGATCTGGGAACTGGTCCGGATGCTGATGCGGGAACCCATGCTGCTGGCGCGTGCGATCGGCGTTGTGGCGGGCTTGTCGATGCTGGCAGCCGCGCTGATGGGCGTTGCGTGGCCGCTGATCCTGCCGCTGGCTCTGGGGGCGGTGCTGGTCCGGCAAAACCGTTGGATTTTCGTGCTTTACGGCCCAGTGGTGATGTTGGCAGCCTATGGTCTGATCGTGCTGCGGGATGCACCCGAGGGGCTGATCTGGCTGATCTGGCTGGTCCTGGTCGTCGTGGTCACCGATGTGCTGGGCTATTTCGCGGGGCGCATGATCGGGGGGCCGAAATTCTGGCCCGCGATCAGCCCCAAGAAAACATGGTCCGGCACTGTTGCGGGCTGGATCGGTGCCGGCGCCTTGGCCCTTGTCTTCATTCCCATCACGGGGGCAGGGCTTGGGCTGGTGGCTGTCAGCATGATCGCCTCTTTCGCGTCGCAGATGGGCGATATCGCCGAAAGCGCCATCAAACGGCGCAGCGGGGTCAAGGACAGTTCCAGCCTGATCCCCGGCCATGGCGGTGTGCTGGACCGCTTTGACGGGCTGATCGGCGCATCGGTTCTTGTGCTTCTGATCATGGCCCTGGCCGGCCTGTTGCCGGCGCAGCCATGACGCGGGTTTCGGTTTTCGGGGCGACGGGGTCGATCGGGCAGAACACGCTTGATCTGATCGGACGCGCGCCAAACGACTATACGGTGGTGGCCCTGACGGGCGGGCGCAATATCGCGCAACTGGCCGCCGATGCGCGCCGCCTTGGGGCAGAGCTTGCAGTGACGGCGCATGATGACCTGCTGGATGATCTGCGCGCGGCGCTGGCCGGGTCCGGCGTTCAGGCCGCCGCAGGGCAGGCGGCCCTGATCGAAGCGGCGGCGCGTCCCGCAGACTGGACGATGTCGGCCATCGTGGGGGCGGCCGGGCTTGCCCCGGGGATGGAGGCGTTGAAGCAGGGTGCGACGCTGGCATTGGCCAACAAGGAATCGCTGGTGACAGCCGGTCCTTTGCTGATGGCCACGGCGACACGGCACGGGGCACGCATCCTGCCGGTGGACAGCGAACATTCCGCGATCTTTCAGGCCCTGGTCGGCGAGGATATCGCCGCGGTCGAACGCATCATCATCACGGCCAGCGGGGGGGCTTTCCGCGATTGGCCGATGGAAAAACTGTCCAGCGCAACCCTGGCCGAGGCGTCCTGCCATCCCAACTGGGACATGGGGCAACGGATCACGATCGATTCCGCATCCATGTTCAACAAGGCGCTGGAAGTCATTGAAACACGAGAGTTTTTTGGCGTCTCACCGGATCAGATCGAAGTGATCCTGCACCCCGAGTCGCTGGTGCATGCCTTTGTCGGCTTCCGCGATGGCGCGCTGATGGCGCATGTGGGCGCCTCCGACATGCGCCATGCCATCGGCTATGCGCTGCACTGGCCCGAACGCCGCGACCTGCCCGTGGCGCGGCTGGACCTTGCCGCCATCGGCACGCTGAATTTCCGCGCACCGGACCCCGCGCGCTACCCCGCGTTACGGCTGGCCCGCGACGTGATGCTCCGGGGCGGTCTGGCGGGGGCCGTGTTCAATGCCGCCAAAGAGCGTGCCCTGGACGCATTCATCGCCGGACGCATCGGTTTCATGGACATGGCGGGCATCGTCGAAGACGTTCTGACACAGATGTCAGCCGATTCCAGCCTCATTGATGCCGAGATTACCCTTGATACCGTGGCCCATGTGGACCATCTGGCACGCATAAGGGCCGATGAGGCCATGCCGGCCCGCGCCAGCTGATCCGCTGCGCGTCACCTCAGGAAAGCAGGACAAGACTTGGATATCGCATCGCTTCTTCCCCAGTTCGGCAGTCTGGCCATGACCCTTGTGGCCTTTGTCGTGGCCTTGTCGGTGATCGTGGCGGTGCATGAATACGGCCATTACATCGTGGGCCGCTGGTCGGGCATCCATGCGGATGTGTTTTCCTTGGGCTTTGGTCCGGTGATTTACGCCCGCACCGACAAGCGCGGCACCAAGTGGCAAATCGCCCTGCTGCCCTTCGGCGGGTTCGTCAAGTTCCGCGGTGATGCGGATGCCGCATCCGCCGGGGTCGATGGCGCGGCGATCCGCGAAATGACCGCAGCCGAGCGGCGCAGCACCATGAGCGGGGCCCCCTTGTGGGCGCGCACGGCGACTGTGGCGGCCGGCCCGCTGTTCAATTTCGTTCTGGCCATCGTCGTTTTCACCGCAATCGGCCTGAGCCGGGGCGTGGCGGTCGATCCGCTCACCGTGGGAGAGTTGAAACCCGTGGCCGTCACGCAGGAGGTGATGCCCGGCGACGTGATTCTGGCCATTGACGGCAAACCACTGCCGCAGATGGGCGAAGCGGGCTTTGGCGAATTGACCGAGGACCTGCCTGCCGTGGCGCTGATGGATTACCTTGTCCTGCGCGACGGTCGCGAAGTGACGGTGCAGGGTCCGCATCCCATGCCGCCCGTGATCACGCAACTGGCGCCGCAATCGGCGGCCATCGCCAGCGACCTGCAACCGGGTGACGTGATTGCCGCGGTCGATGGTGACCCGATCTATGCCTTCCGGCAATTGCGCGAAAAGGTCGAGGCGGCGAATGGCGCGCCCTTGCTGCTGGACGTGCTGCGCGATGGACAGACCCTGCAAGTGACGCTGACGCCGCGCCGCGTGGACGAGCCTCAACCCGATGGCGGCTTTCAGACCAACTGGCGCATCGGCATCATCGGTGGGCTGTTCTTTGACCCGATGACCGAAACGCCCGGGCTTCTGACCGCGCTGGGGGCAGGCGTCGCCAATATGTGGGCGATCATCGAGGGCTCGATCTCGGGGCTCTATCACATGATCACCGGCGCGATCAGCACCTGCAACATGTCGGGCCCCATCGGGATCGCCGAGGTGTCGGGCGCGATGGCCAGTCAGGGCACGGTGAATTTCATCTATTTCATCGCCGTGCTGTCCACCGCCGTGGGATTGTTGAACCTGTTCCCGATTCCCGTGCTGGATGGCGGCCATCTGGTATTCTACGCCTATGAAGCGGTGGCCGGAAAACCGCCCAGCGACAAGGTGTTGAAGGTACTGATGACCGTGGGCCTGACCCTGATCCTGTCGCTGATGGTCTTTGCGCTCAGCAACGATATCTTCTGCCCCTGACAGGTTCTGATCGAAAAGCGGTCTTGCGCCAAAAATCGGCCATATTTTGCCGATATGCAGATCCGGTAAGTCGTCCCGGATCATGAAAGTCGCTCAGATGCAGACCATTCAGAACAGTGCCCGCGGCCTTGGGTTGATGCTATCCCTGAACTGGGACCGGATTCTGTATCTGGTGACAATTCTTCTGGCGTTGACGGCAGGCGCCGCGCTGCCATTCCTTCTGCACTAGGCCGTTCCCAGGACGGGATCGCGACGCCGGGGTCACCACGCCCGCCCGCCTGCGCGCATACACAACCATTTGCTGTCAATTTATGGCCCACCCGCATCATATGCTGCGGGTGTTGTGCTTTTCGGCGTCAGGGCTTTTGACAAGCGGCCACAATGCCGATAGTGACATAGGCAACATAAAGCATGACTGGGTTGACCGATGACCAATCACATGGGAGAGCGGCACCGCGTCCGCAACAGCCACCAGACCGGCAAGGT
>NCJR01000265.1 GCA_002282555.1 Rhodobacterales bacterium 34-62-10 | reverse complement strand
GCGCTGATCGCGCAGGCGGCCACGCTCGCCGGGCGCATTCCGCTGATCCATTTCTTCGACGGCTTCCGCACCTCGCACGAGGTGGCGAAAATTGTCGCGCTGGAGCCGGCAACGCTGCGTGCCATGATCGACGACAGCCGGGTTGCGGCGCACCGGGCGCGAAAGGTTCGGGCACCAGCCACGCCTCGGCCGGCCCGATCGCGGTCTGGATCGCCAGCGTCTCATGAGGCAGCCCGAAGGCCGCCTGCGGATCACCGCGATAGCCCAGCATCACGGGGTCATCCGCCTGATCCGCAGCCTCCTGCGCCGCGTTCAGTGTGCCCACGCTCAACAGTTGTGATGCGACCCGGTACAACCCCAACGAGGCGCTGACAAGGTAAAGCACCACCAGCACCACAAGGGCAACCGCCAGCGGCACCCCGTATTTGCGGGCGCGGGAGCGACGTCTGACGCGAACCAGTGGCATGACTATTTGTCCTTGCAGGATAATCTCCGGGCTTGGCCAACCTAGACTCGCCTTGGCGTTGTGATCAAGCACCCTGGGCATGACGCCCTAAACTTGGCTATTCTGTCCGCCGCCCAATTGCGCTAGCGATGCGGGATGCGCCTTTTTCTTCTGACCGCCATCACCATGCTCGCCTTTGCCGCCAACTCCATCCTGAACCGGATGGCGCTGGAGGATGGCACGACGGGTCCTGCCGCCTTTGCTGCGATCCGGCTGATCTCGGGCGCGCTGTGCCTGTGGGCGCTGGTGGCGTGGCGCAGCGGACGGTTGCGCCCCGCATGGCACCCCGGCGGTGCGGCGAGCCTTGCGCTTTATGTGCTGGGCTTCTCCTTTGCCTATGTCAGCCTGCCGGCGGGGGTGGGCGCGCTGATCCTGTTCGGCGGCGTGCAGATCACCATGTTCGCAGGCGCCCTGCTGCTGCGCGAACCGGTGCCCGCGCAGCGGTGGACCGGGGCGGCGCTGGCCTTCTGCGGGCTGGTCTGGCTGTTGTGGCCTGCGGGCGGCGCGTCACCTGATCCGGTGGGGGCGGCGCTGATGGCGGCGGCCGCGCTGGGCTGGGGCCTCTATTCCTTGCTGGGGCGCGGGGCCACCGATCCCTTGGGGGCCACGGCGGGCAATTTCGTCTTTGCCGCTCCGCTGGGCCTGATCCTGTTCGCGCTTCTGCCCGATACCGCCACGGCGCAGGGCGCGGCGCTGGCGATCCTGTCCGGGGCCGTCACATCGGGCTGCGGCTATGCGCTGTGGTATGCGGTGCTGCCGCGTCTGGGGTCGGCACGCGCGGCGGTGGCACAGCTTTGCGTGCCGGTGATCGCCGCCACCGGCGGGCTGCTGCTGTTGGGCGAGGGGATCGACCTGCGCTTCGCGCTGGCCTCGGCGCTGGTGCTGGGGGGTGTGCTGCTCGCCTCGCTCCCGGCCCGCCGCGCCTGAGCGCCTCAGGCGGGCACCATCAATTCCAGCGGATCATATCCAAAGCCGCGCGCCCATGCGACGCGGGGCAAACTGTCGGGCTTCAGCCGGATGCCGCGCACCTCGTCCTGCGTGAAAAAGCGGCGGCGGGTGACGATGCCCTCGGGATCGGTCCACGCTTCCGCCAGAACCCCCTCCGTGATGGTGCAGCGAAAGAATACCTCGACCTGATGAAAGCCGCGGTATGGGTCGTAAAACTCGTTCACCAGACACGGCGTGCCCACACGGACCCTCAGTCCGGTCTCCTCATGCACCTCGCGCGCCAGATTGTCGGGCAGCGATGTGCCCGCCTCGACCCCGCCACCGGGCGCGCACCACAGGGTCGCAGCCGGATCACGATAGGCATTGACCAAAAGCAGGCGGTTCTCGTGCAGAATCACGGCGCGGGTGGCAAGTCTGGGTTGGGACATCTGACCTCAGGGGGTGATGGGGCTTTTGCAGGACGGCAATCAGGACTATCTGTCTGGCATGAAATGCGCTTCACCGAAATATCTGACGCTGTGCCTGATCGCCTTTTTCGGGGCGGCCTGCACGGTGCCCGCGGATCAGGCGCGCGCGGCACAGGGCGAATGTGTCGTCCTGCTGCATGGTCTGGCGCGGACCGAAGTCTCCTTCCTGTTGATGGAGCAGGTCCTGCGCGCCCAAGGCTATATGGTGGTAAACCCCGGCTACCCCTCGACCGAAGAAACGATCGGCAACCTTGCCAGCACCGTGTTGCCCGGTGCGGTGGCGGCCTGCGGTGACCGGACGTCCCATATCGTGACCCATTCGATGGGGGGGATCCTGACCCGCGTCTGGCTGGTGGGCAACCGTCCCGCCACGCTGGGGCGCGTGGTGATGCTGGCCCCGCCCAATTCCGGCTCGGAACTGGTGGACGAACTGGGCGATCTCGAGGCCTTCGCATGGTTGAACGGACCGGCGGGCAAGCAGTTGCGCACAGGCGACAAGGGCATGCCCGCGCATCTGCCGCCCGTGGATTTCGAACTGGGGGTGATTGCCGGGGACCGCTCGCTGAACCCGGTCTTTTCGTCGATGATCGAAGGGCCGGATGACGGCAAGGTTTCGGTCGAGGAAACCAAGGTCGAAGGCATGGCCGATCACATGGTGCTGCATGTGACCCATACGTTCCTGATGAACAACCCGCAGGTCATCGCGCAGGTGCTCGCCTTCCTCAGGACCGGGGCGTTCGATCCCTCCATCACATGGGGCGAGGCGGTGATGGCGCTGCCCGTGCTGGAATGACCGGGACGCTCGCCCTGACCCTGACCGGGGCCGATGTGCTGCGACCCGGTGGCATGGATGATGCGCCGCTGTCGCTGGCGGATGGGGTGATCGTCGATGATCCGCAGGCGCGGGTGGTCGATCTGACCGGGTTTCGCATCCTACCGGGCATCGTCGATGTGCATGGCGACGGGTTCGAGCGGCATCTGGCCCCCCGGCGCGGCGCGATGCGCGATCTGGGTCAGGGTCTGTCCGCGACCGAGGCGGAACTGGCCGCCAACGGGATCACCACCGCCATGCTTGCGCAATTCTGGAGTTGGGAAGGCGGGATGCGCGGCCCCGATTTCGCGCAACGCTTCCTTCAGGCGTTGTCGGCCCACCGGGGCCTTGGCACCGATATGCGCGCGCAACTGCGGATCGAGACGCATCTGCTGGACGACTACCCCGCCATTTCAGACAGCGTGGCGCGGTTCGGCATCGGCTATGTGGTGTTCAA
>NCJR01000025.1:12091-12955 GCA_002282555.1 Rhodobacterales bacterium 34-62-10 | reverse complement strand
CCGCGGCTCCATCGCCTCGGCCCTGCTGCTTGTGTTTGTCGATTGCGTCAAGGAATTGCCCGCGACGCTGTTGCTGCGCCCGTTCAATTACAACACGCTGGCCACGCGGGTCCACGATCAGGCCAGTCTTGAAAATCTGGGGAATGCCGCCCCTGCAGCGATTCTGGTGATCCTCGTGGGCCTTGCCGCAGTCGGCCTGCTGGCCCGGACCAATCGATAGAACAAACCCCCTTGCCAGTCGCGCGAGTATTGCTTAAACGCACACCCCAGTGCCCCTATAGCTCAGCTGGTAGAGCAACTGATTTGTAATCAGTGGGTCCGCGGTTCGAGTCCGTGTGGGGGCACCACTTTCTCATCCAGACGCATTCGATGTCATCGCGAGATCGCGCGCGCTTGTTTGCATGGCGTAAACTTGGGTGATGATTCTGTGTATGATGCAGGCACCGCTCCTGCATGGAACCCGCAGGCGTCGCGGCTCGTTGACAGGAAGGGACAATGACCGCCGCTGCGCGAGGCGTGAGCGGATGACCCATGTATCCGCAACTCAGACCAAAGGAGGCTGCACCATGAGCTATACGATCACGCGTGTGATGACAGGCGCAAGTCTGGACGAGATTGACGCGCGCACCCGCACGGCCTTGTCTGCCAACGGTTTCGGCGTGCTGACGGAAATCGACGTGCAAAAGACCATGAAAACCAAACTGGATGTGGAGATGCCGGCCTATCGCATCCTTGGGGCGTGCAATCCCAAGATGGCCTATGACGCCATCGGGATCGAGCCGCGTGTGGGCGCGATGTTGCCCTGCAATGTCATCCTGCGCCAGACCGACGACGGCGTCGAGGTGAGCGCGGTTGATCCTGTGA
>NCJR01000025.1:0-12064 GCA_002282555.1 Rhodobacterales bacterium 34-62-10 | reverse complement strand
GCCGTGGCCGGGCAGGTGCGTGACCTGCTGGCCAAAGCGGTGCAGGAGATCTGATGTGACAGGCCGCCGGGCCATTCTTGCTGCGCTGGTTGTGGCAGGACTTGCTCTGGTCGGCCTGTGGATTTTCGCCCCGGCCAGTTTTCAGCGCATGGGAGCGCTGTTCGAGGCCGACAGGATCGAAACGCTGGTGATGCGTGCCGGGCATTGGGGGCCGGTTCTCATCATCGGGCTGATTGCGCTTGCCGTTGTCGCAAGCCCCATCCCCAGCGCGCCGATCGCGATGGTCGCAGGCGCGGCTTACGGACAGGTCTGGGGGACAGTGCAGGTCGTGATCGGGGCTGAACTGGGTGCGCTGATCGCTTTTGGGCTGGCACGGGTGCTGGGGCATGACGCACTGCGGCGGGTGTTCGGAGACCGCGTGGATCAGGGGCTTCTTGGGTCACAATCGGCCTTGATGGTCACGGTTTTTGCAAGCCGCCTGATGCCGTTCCTGTCCTTTGACATGATCAGTTACGCCGCGGGGCTGAGCCGACTGCACCTTTGGCGCTTTGCGGTCGCGACGGTGGCGGGGATCATCCCTGCCAGTTTCGTTCTTGCGCATCTTGGCGGGACGGCGGTGAACGGTGATCATCCCGGGCAAGGCCTCTGGGCTGTGCTGGGGTTGGGTGTCATCACAGGCGCACCGGTGATCTGGCTTGTCCTGACGCAACGCCACCAGAACACACCGAAACAAGGCAGCAAGGGTCAAAACGATCCGTCTGACTGAGGTGGCGTCGGCCATGCGCCGATACGTTGCGGACCCCAGTACTTTATGGAAGGCCGACGTGGACCGGGTGTCCGTCTTCGCGCCATTCGGGTAGCCCACCATCAAGACGCCGTGCGTTGAAACCGCGCCTGCGCAATGCGGCAACGGCTTGATGGGCATAGATGCAGTAGGGGCCCCGGCAGTAGGCGACAATATCGGCGTCGGGTGCCAATCCGGGGATGATTCCTTCCAGTGTCGCGAGGGTCGTGTTGATCGCGCCCGGAATGTGGCCTGCGGCATATTCATCGGCGGGGCGCATGTCCAGAATGATCACATCACCGCCAATGATCCGCGCAGCCAGATCGGACCGGCTGACCGGTTCGGGGGCGTCCATGCCGCCGGACAACCCGCGCAGGATCTGGTGCACTTGCTCCAGATTGCGTTCTGCCACGATCCGCAACAGGTCCATCAGGTGCAGCGTCTTGGCGTCGGTCATGCGGTAGATCACCGCTTTTCCATCGCGGCGACTGGTGACAAGGGCGGCGCGGCGCAACTGTTGCAGGTGCTGCGAGCAATTGGCAAATGTCAGGCCGGTCTTTTCCGCAAGCCCTTCAACACCGCGCTCGCCCTGCGCCAACTGCTCAAGCAGCGATAACCGCGCCGGAGAGGACAAGGCCCGCGCGACCAAAGCATATTCGTCCAACAGCGCTGTTTTCGGGCTGATTGACACCCAAGCCCCCTGAAGATAACGTTCAAGTCGATCATTGAATGTTAGCGGTTTTGCTGATCATCGCAACCCAAAGGTTCGCCGCCATGTCCGAGACAGTCATTGCTGCCGAACCGACGATCCGGCTTTCCATCTTTGTGGCGGTCCTTGCGGCCATGGCCCTGAGGGAAGTAGCCGCCCCCCGGCGCCGTCACGAGATCCCCCGCGTCATCCGATGGACCAACAACCTTGCCCTGGTCGTGATTGATACCGTGATCCTGCGGCTGACCTTTCCGATCCTTGCGGTCGGCCTTGCGATCATGGCCGAGGACAAGGGGTGGGGGCTGTTCAACAACATCGAAGCCCCGGTCTGGGTTGCCATTGTGGTGTCGATGCTGCTGCTGGATCTGGCGATCTACCTGCAGCATGTGATGTTCCACGCGGTGCCGGGGTTATGGCGCCTGCACCGGATGCATCACGCCGACCTTGAATTTGACGCGACCACCGGCCTCAGGTTTCATCCGCTCGAAATTCTGATCTCGATGGGGATCAAGCTTGTGGTGGTGGCGGCGCTTGGCCCGCCAGCGGTCGCCGTTCTGCTGTTCGAGGTGCTGTTGAACGCCACCGCCCTGTTCAACCACGCCAACATCGACCTGCCGCGCCCAGTGGACCGTGTGTTGCGCCTCTTTGTTGTCACCCCCGACATGCACCGCGTCCACCATTCCATCGACCCGCGCGAGACCAATTCGAATTACGGCTTCAACCTGCCGTGGTGGGACCGCCTGCTGGGGACCTATGTCGCGCAACCGGCCAAAGGCCATGACGGGATGCAGATCGGGATCGAGCAGTTCCGCACACGCCGCGATCTCTGGTTGGACCGTATGCTGATCCAGCCCGCGCGCGGGCCCGCAAGCGGCCATGCTCTTGATCCGGGCAATCAGACAGATCGTGCAACCAACCAGAACAGAGGAAATCCCGGATGAGCGTGAAAGACGTGCTTTTTGCCGCGACAGTCGCCCTGAGCCTTCATGCAACACCCCTTGTGGCGCAGGATGCGGCGATCGAGGCGATGCAGGAATACATGATGTTCTCGGATTACGAGGCCGGGATCATTGTTCCGCAACAGCTTGACCAGACCGTGTTCGAGACAGCGCTTTTCGTGGATACCCGCGACGCCGAACAGTTCGCAGCCGGTACGATCCCCGGCGCGGTCAATATCGAATGGCGTGAGGTGCTGGACCGGATCGACGAAATTCCAAGCGACCGTATGACAATCCTGTTCTGCAACACCGGAAGTCTGTCGGCACAAGCGGCCTTTGCGCTGCGGGTCGCGGGTCGAACCAACGTCGTCGTGATGCAATCAGGCTTCACGGGCTGGCAGCAGGACGCGGCTTACAAGCCTTGATTGCGCCGGGAATCGGCGCAGACCAGTATCGCGCGCCTTGGCAGCACGAGTCAGCACGACACTCGGGTCATCGTGGCCAGGGGCGTGACACAGCGACTCGCTCCGTGCCTGTGCGGGGCGATTCCCGTGCAAAGTTTGTGCCTGTGCTGCGCTGGATGCCAGCGATACGCATGATATCGCCGGTTTGACGCGCGATAGGGCCAGATTGTGGCAGGTTTCGGCTCAAATTCCAGCCGAACCGGGGTGGCGTGCCGAAATGACCTCACTCTGGCCTGACGTTTGACACGTTCCCGGGCAAGACTTCGTTCATCAAAGGTGCATCCTTGTACCGTTCCGAGCCATCAAGGAATTCACGATGAACGCAGGGTCAGTCCAAGCTAACACGGTTCATACGATTGATCGCGCCAGCAAACAGACAGCACGTCAGGCATCCGGGTTGCTCCACAGGAAAAAGGCGGGTCTGGGCCGCCGGATGCGTCAGCTTGCGCTCTTCACCCTGACCGGGGCCCTGACCGGGGCGACGCTGTTGCTTGGGGGGCAGGCGGCCGTCGCGCAGGACGCGTTTCTGGCCGCGCGCATGACCGTCTCGGCGCCGGCGGGTGCCAGCAACCTTTGCGGACGTTATCCGTGGGCCTGCCAGACCACAGGGATGGGGACGCGCGTTTCCGGCCAGCAACTGGACCTTGCCATCCGGCTGAACCGACAGATCAATCGGCAGGTCAACTCGATTTCCGACCAATCGCAATACTCCACAGCCGAACACTGGTCGCTGCCGACCGCCCGCGGCGGGGATTGCGAAGATTTCGCCCTGATCAAGAAGAAGCGCTTGATCGAGGCGGGGCTAGATCCGCAGATGCTGCTGGTTTCGACCGCATTGGATCAAGATCGCAATGCCCATGCCGTGCTGGTCATGCGGACATCGCAGGGGGATTTCATTCTCGACAACCTGCGTGACGAGGTGCTGCACTGGCGCCAGACGGGGTATACCTTTCTCAGGATGCAGGATCCATCAAACCCGTCCCGATGGACGGCGGTGATCGACGGTGGAATTCTGCGGAACGACAATGCCGTGGCCACGCCGCGCATCGCCCGCGTTGCAACCCCAACGCCTGCAGCAAAGATCAGTTTCTCGCGGTGATGTGACGCTGTCATGGGGCAGGGCGCGCAGGTGGCACCACCCCTGGCGTCAATCTGATCCCTTCTGGCTTGCGGTGCCCTTGGTCTGCGGATCGTTTGCAGACGGCTGGTTCGGCACAAGGCAAGGGTCAGGCGACGCGTTCAGCCAGGCCGGAATATCGATCAGGATCCTGTCAAAACAGGCCAGCCGTGCCGCATCGCTTGGCGCCTCGGCGCAATCCAGATAGCGATCCAGAAATCGACGCTTCAGTTCCGTGGGGTCTGCCGTCTGCGCCAGAAGGGATGCCGGACACATCGACATGGCGCAAACCACGATCATCAATCCGCACCGGTATGAAACGTCGTTGCGCGTCAAAGCGAGATGCCTTTGCCCGTGGCGGCGCGGTGCCATCATTCAAGCCGTGGTTTTGGATCAGGAAAAGGAGAAATCGGAACAAGGCCCGGATGGGTTGTCCATCCGGGCCTTGGCTTTGATCTAGTCGGGCTGTCTGTCAGCCAAAGGACGTTCCGGTTTCTGCGGGGGCGTCGCAAGCGCAGCCATCGTCACCCGCATTGCCATTTCCGTTGCCCTGGTTGCCCCCGCTCTCGGATGATCCGTTGCCATTGCTGTCACCGGAGTTCCCGTTGGTGTTGCCGGAGTTGCCATTGCCATTACCGTCGCCGCCTTTTCCGCCGCCGCCGTTGTCGCCGCCTTTTCCGCCACCGCCGTTGTCGCCGCCTTTTCCGCCACCGCCGTTGTCACCGCCTGTGCCGCCACCACCTGTGCCGCCGCCACCTGTGCCGCCGCCGCCTGTGCCGCCGCCGCCTGTGCCGCCACCGCCTGTGCCGCCACCGCCTGTGCCGCCGCCACCCGTGCCGCCGCCGCCGATGTTTCCGGCAACGCCACCCGCCTCAGCCTCGCCGCCAAATGGGTCGGCCGCAGCTGTGCCATTGATAGAGGCGGTCCCGAAGTCGGCAAAGGCAAGCGCCAGTTCCGGGCATTCTTCCAGCCAAACCGCAAGGTTGCGATCATAGTTCGGATTGGCCCGAATTTGCGCCACCAGTTCCGGTGTGAAATCTTCAACCTGCAGCTCGCAGAACTCGACGCCATTGCTGGCGGACTGAGCGGCGGAAAACTTGTCGAAATACATGTCTGCCACGATCGGCACCGGGGGCGGCGCGGCGCAGGCAGCGGTCAAGAGAAGAATGCCGCTTGTACTGGCGAATTTATAAAATGAATTGTGCTTGGTGAACATTGAAGTCACTCCCGTCATATATTTCGGGGCCTGAGCCCGCGAGATGAGCCCCCATCTCTGGTACTCAGAACCTATCAATAACCAAGGCCGCTGAGAATCGAATTGTGGCGACAACCGGGCAGTACTCGCCTCAATAATGGCGGATTACATCGCAAATTGTGGCAAAATAGGACGTGACCAAGAGATTTCTCGGAAATTCCTGTCTTTTCATCAAGAAACCGTGATGGAGGGCTTTGTTATTATAAAACATTGCTTTAGGTTGAGTTATGGTGCTCCCGGTATCCGTCCACCCGCGTTGAGCGGCGAGATCAGCCTCTTGGATTGCAAGAGGTGTGGCATTTTCGTGACGGAGATTTGCAAAATTCTGCACAGCGCCATGCGCGTCACTTTCACAGCCTTAGCGTGTGATTATTGTCTCTTATTTGTCGCCAATAGCTCAGATCGCAGATCACTCTGTAATCAAGGATGGCGTGGCAGCATGAGTCTCATGCGTTGCAGGGGGCAAGACTGCCTGCAAAATCCGCCCGATACTGCGCCGTTCATTCCTGTGACACGGGATGAATACGCTCATATCCTTCCGGTATCAGGGGGGCAGACGATCAAGGGATGAACAATGTTCTGATCGTTTGCATCGATCAATTGACGCCCGACAAAGCAATCCGTGATACCGGGTCTCTGTCAACCCTTGAGGACTTGTTCTTGCAAGGGGGCCTTTCCGGTGACCGACCTATCGATCAGGCGGTCAGAGCAGGGCTTCCAGATCGTCCAGAAGCGTCTCGATCTCGGGCGCGATTGTGGTCCAATGGCGCAGCGGATCACCGGCGGCGATATCTGCCTTCAGTTTCTGTTCCAGCGCGCGCGCGTTGTCGCCAATCTCGGGGTAACCCAGGGTGCCGGCCACGCCTGCGATCTTGTGCGCGATCTGCGCGATCTCGATCAGGGCGGATGCGGCGTCCTCGCCCTTGTGAATGGCTTGGGTCAGAACCTCGATCCGTAAAATCCGGTCCGTGGTCAGATTGATGAAAACCTGATGGGCTGCCTGAAGGACGTCAGGCAACCCGGCAGGCAATTTTTTCGCGGCGGTGCTATCCATTCAGGTCAGTTCCATTGTTTCTGGGCCGTGAAGCCTTCCTCCAGACCGATCTGCGACGACATCCGTGCGCGGTCGAGAAGGGAAGAGATTTCGGCACGTTGGCTGAAGATACTGGCCGAGACTGGGCGCCCGACCTGTATCGTCGGGATCGGCAGGCCAAGGCTACCATAAAGCTTTTGGTAGCTGGCGATCCCCGTGCGGACCTCGTCTTGCAACCCCTTGGGGTCGCTGACGGCGGTCCGGTTGGTCAGGACCACGAAATCCCCTTGGCCGGCATGGGCCATGCTGAACGGCGAGGTCTTGAGCGTTTCCGCGATCACGGTCGCGATATTGGCCAGATAGTCGATATAACCCACCTGATCCGTCAGACGGAACGCCTCGGACGCATTGGTCACAGTGAAACCAATGGCCGCATGACCGAAAAGTTGCAGGCGGTTGAGTGTCAGCAGGTGGTTCTGCATCGCCAGGAATTCAACCATCCAGTTCGCGCTGATGACCGACAGTGGCGCGTCGAACTTGATCTTGGACTTGGGCAGGTCCGACCATGATTTCAGCTCGTCCAGCAGATCAAGGGCGCGTTGGCGCTCGTCCACCAGCTGGCGCATCACCTGCAGGCGGGCGCGCAGCTCGATCTCGTCCAGCGGCTTGGTGAAATAATCGGTGGCACCTGCGGCAAAGGCCTTGTAGACATATTGCTTGTCCGCCAGCGAGGTCACCATGATGATGGGCGTCTTGCGATAGACCGACATGGCGCGAATGCGGCGGCAAAGTTCGACACCATCCACTTCCGGCATTTCGATGTCCAGCAGGAAGCCGTCAAACAGATGCGGACTGTTGCGAATGACCTTGAGCGCCGCCGCAGCCGAGGGCACGCTGGTCACGTCATTGTACCCCAGCTGCGCCAGAGTGCCCTGTAGCACCATCTGGAAAGCCCGGTCGTCGTCGACTGCGAGTATCCGAAGGTCTTTCATTCTGCCATTCCTCGATCCGTTTATTTCCCCCAAATTGACGGCGGAATATGTCGAGAGTAGGGCGAATTCAGTGCATTTTTCAACCTATGCGGCGGTGTTTTCGCGCCTTGCGGTTCTTATTTCGATCAGTTTCTGGATCACCGCCACGAACTCGACGCTGCGGATCGGCTTGGGAATGACGATATCGCCATCAGTGCCGGCAGCCGGATGCCGGATCGCTTCGGCTTCGGCGGTAAAGCGGATCACCTGCACGTCCCGATTGGCAGAATTCCCGGCCCTGAGGTGGCGGATGACGCGATCTCCGTTGATATGGGGCATGTTCTGATCGAAAATCATCAGATCGAACGGCTGCGTCAAAGCCGCCTCGAGTGCTGCGCGCCCGTCGCAAGCCAGTGTCAGGCTGACCTCGCCAAAACCGCTCAGCATCGATTTTACGATCTGCTGGGTGACCTCGTCGTCTTCGGCCAAGAGAATCTTGAATGTCATCTGGTGTGTTTCGCCGCAAATAGAGTCATGGGCTGGACGACATCAAGCATTTCTGAAGCCAGCCGTGTAATGCATATACATTAACCAGCGCTTTTCGGCAAAAAAATGAAAATCATCTGACCATTTTTTCAGCGATCCGAAGAAAAATGGTACAGGTTGTCGCACGCATGACATCAAGCGGGCGCGGATGGCGCGGTCAAGGCGCGTCGGTCAGCGTGACGATGGCATGCAGCAACTCGGCGCGTTTGAAGGGTTTGGCCAGATGCGTGTCAAAACCTGCGATCAGGTAATCGGCCACCTGATGCGGCATGGCGTTGGCCGTCACCGCGATTACGGGCACGGGATCAAGGCGCATCGCATCCTCTTGCGCGCGGATTTCGGACAGGGCTGTCACACCATCCTTCACCGGCATCGAGATATCCATCAGAATGATATCGAACCTTTGCCCGACACCTGCGTTCTGCGCCCAGACATCCACCGCGTCCTGCCCGTTCTCGACCATGGTGATGTCGATCCCGCTCTGCGTCAGCATTTCCGATATCACCAGACGATTGGTCGGGCTGTCATCGGCCACAAGCGCGCGCAGATGGTCCAACCGCACCGTATCGTGCTGTGGCGCAGTGGGGGTATCGGTTTGGGCTGTGGGGCGCAACTCTGCCGCGGGCAACGGTAGCGTCACCCGGATGGTTGTGCCCTGACCTTGAGCACTTTCCAAGGCGATCTCGCCCTTCATCAGCGTGACCAGCTGCCGGACGATGGACATGCCAAGCCCGGTTCCGCCAAAGCGACGGGTGATACTGCCATCGGCCTGTTCAAAGCTGTCCTGTATCCGGCCAAGTTGGGTTTTCGTCATCCCTATGCCGGTATCGGTGACCACCATTTCCAACGGTTCGCCGGGCTGCGACCGCAGGGTCAGGGTGACCGAACCGGCTTCGGTGAACTTGATCGCATTGTGCAGAAGGTTGTTCAGGATCTGGCTGATCCGGTGCGGATCGCCCAACAGGGGCATGGCGCAGCCGCTGCTTGTATGCACCCGGAATTCCAGGCCTTTTTCTTCGGCGCGGATCGCATTCAGGGCCTGCACGGGTTGCACAAGATCGTTGACGACAAAGGGAACCTCTTCGATCTCCATCTTGCCAGCTTCGATCTTCGACATATCAAGAATGTCGTTCAGAATGCTCAGAAGTGTCTCACCTGACGTGCGGATCGTGCTGATCATTCGGCGCTGGCGTTCTTCCACCAGCGTGCCTTCCAGAACTTCGGCCATGCCCAGAACGCCGTTCAGCGGGGTGCGGATTTCATGGCTCATATTGGCCAGGAACATCGACTTGGACTTGCTGGCGCCTTCGGCTTGCAGGCGGGCTTGTTCCAGTCGCGATGTCGCGGCCAATTCTTCGGTGATGTCGTTGAACGAGGTGACGACGCGCAATTCTTCGCTGTCCCCCTCGAAGGCGACCGCGTTGACAGAAAGACAGCGCCGCGTGCCGTCCTCCCATTTGATCGCAAACCGGACATCGCGCACCGGCTTGCCCTCGGCGATGGCGCGCGCGAATGGCAACTCGTCATCGGGGATGGGGCTGCCGTCAAGTCGCGCCGATTGCCAGCGTGGTTCATTGTAACGCATGCCGGTCATTTCGCTGCGGGTCAGCCGCAGGATACGTTCGGCCTCGCTGTTGGCATAGATGATTTCGCCCTTGCCGTTCATCACGACGATCGCGGCGATGCTGGCATCCATCACCTGTTCCAGGAATTTCTTGCCCGATTCCAGATCCTGTTCCAGACGTTTGCGGTCCGAAATGTTCAAATGCACGCCCCCGATGATTTCGGGGCGGCCATCTGCGTCGAAGCGGGTGATCTGACTGCGCGACAAGACCCAGATCCAGTATCCGTCATTGTGACGCATTCGGAATTCGCTTTCGGACAGGGCCGTGGCATTGTCTTTGCGTACGGTCGAGATGGTGTCAAAGACCTTGAGATCTTCGGGATGCACCAGCTTGCGGAAACTGGACAGGTCCATCGGCGGCATCTGTTCGGTGCCATAACCAAGGATTTCGCGCCATTGACCGCCAACCGTCAGCGTATGGGTGGTGGCGTTCCATTCCCATGTGCCGATGGCGGCACCCTCCATCACTTTGGTCAGCTGTTCCTGCACAAGGTCACGTTCGGCCAATGCGCTGGTCAATTCGGCATTCGCGGTATCAAGCGCCTGAATTTGACGGCGGCGGGCGGTGATGTCGATGGCGACCGTGATGCAGCCACCATCCGAGGTGCGGACATTGATCCGCCGCACCCAGCGCCCGTCAGGAATTTCGATCTCATCGGCGTAATATGGCAAACTATAGATCCGCAGCCGCTCGGCCAGCAGCATCTCGACATCCACGCCGGGGCCTGCGCCGGGCAGGATCTGCTTTTCCAGACCATACCGCAGGATGCTTTCCAGTGTCGCGCCTTCGACCACTGCGGGCGCAATGGCGGGGAACATTCTGGTATAGGTGGCATTCGCAATCACCAGACGGTCTTCGGCATCAAAGATCACGACACTGTCGGGCAAGGCGTTCAGGGCGTTTTCCAGACGTTTGCGCATCGCCATGGATTCCCCGGCAAGCCGGGTCACCTCGGCGCGCTGCAACTTGTGTTCGGTTATGTCGGTTTCGACCGTGACGAACCCTTGCAACAGGCCGTCGATCCCGAACAGGGGCTGCACGTTGAAGTCGATCCAATAGCGGTTGCCATGACGATCACGGTTCACCATTTCGCCGCTGAACGGCTCGCCGCGCGCCAGGGCCGCAGTCAGGGCGGCTGCCGTGGCGGGATCGCTTTCGGGGCAGCGGATCAGGTCCTCGAAAAGCAGGCCGCGCACCTCGTCCAGTGTCCAGCCGCTTTTCTCGGCAAAGGCGCGGTTGAACCAGACCACCCGCTGATCGCGGTCCACGACCACGACGAAATTCGTCATCGCCTCGACGATCTTGCCCATCTTGAGCAGTTCTTCACGTTGCTCGGTGTCGGCGGTGGCATCCCGCACCAGGAAGATGGCGGTTGGCATGCCCTCTGGCAGCGTGGTATCCTTGCGCGCGCCCGAGACTTCGAAGATGCGGCGGGTGCCGTTGAAGTCGATCGGATAGCGCACGCCGTCGATCCGGCCTTCGTCCATCACGCGTTGCAGGGCGCTGCGGCCAATGGTGGCGGCCTCGGCGGGCAGGACATCTTCAAGGGATTTCCCGGCCAAGGGTCCGTCCACCGGCACGCGCAACTGTTGGGGGCCCGCCAGAAAACCGGTATAGCGCCCCGCACTGTCAAGTTCGAACAACAGATCGGGCAGGGCCGCCATGATCGCCTCGAACTTGCTGGCGGTTTCAATCGCTTCAGCTTCGCGAAGGCGCAGTTCGGTGACGTCCGAGCCGACCCCGCGATAGCCGGCGAATTCGCCGTCGCTGTCGAATACGGGCGAGGCGCTGAAGCGGAAGAACGCCGGCCGTCCGTCCAGATACTGCGCCTTGTAGATCACGTCGCGGAATGGCTCGCGCGCCTTCATCTTGGCGGTGATCTGCGCGAACCCGGAATCCTCGCCCCCCACTGCGCCGATTTCGGCCGCGACCTCTTCGCGTGTGCGGCCAAGGAAAAACGAAGGCCCAAGCCCATAGCGGGCGATATTGTTCGACATATAGGTATAGCGACCCGCAGCATCCTGTTCCCAGACCCAGTCATCACTGATCTCGGACAGGTCGTGCAGCCGCGATGCGGCCGTGTCGCGTTCAGCCGAGGTGCTGCGAAGCTGCGCCTGTGCATGCGCAAGTTCCGCCTCGCGCGCCTTGCGTTCGCTGATGTCGCGGATCAGGAACAGATAGCCGCCCGGATCATCCGGTCCCAGACCATCGCGCAGCGCCACCGACACTTCGACCCAACTGTTGGGGTCATCGGGGCGCAGATGCTGCTCGACGCCCACCACCGCCTCGCCATTGCGGGCGGCCGCCATCATGCGGCGCCGTTCGGCCGCGATCTCGGGGCGCAGAACATCCTCGATCCGGGAGCCGATGACCGAGCGTGGTTCGGGCGCCCAGCCCAAGGCCCTTGTATGATGGAAGCCCCGGTAAACCCCCTCGTGATCCACTTCAAGCAGCAGATCGGGCAGCGCCTTGAGGGTCAGGGCCAGCTTGTCCTTGGTGCGTTCAAGGTCCTGCACCGCTTCCTTGCGCATCAGCGCGGATTGAATCACATCGGCAACGGCCCGCAGCAGCGCGATGATGTCCGCCGAAAAGGGGGAGGCGACCCGGGTGCGGTCCAGACCG
>NCJR01000264.1 GCA_002282555.1 Rhodobacterales bacterium 34-62-10 | reverse complement strand
GCTGTTGGCGACTGATCGTCTGACCGGGCAGCTGCAGCTTTATCAGCAACTGGCCGTGGTCATGGCGGGCCATCCGGATCTGGCCACCGCACTTGAGGCGGGCGACGGGGCGGGGGTGCGCCGGGTTCTGGTGGCCACCGCCGACAAGACCGGCGCGCTGGATGTGCAACTGGCTGACGCGACAGGCCGGGTGTTGGCCAGCGCCAATGGTATGGTGGATGTCCAATTGGCACAAAGCGCCTATTTCCGCCGCGCCATGACCGGCGCCCTGGGCGAGGCGCATGGGATCAATCCGGTGGGCGGGCAGCGCAGCTATACATTCGCTGCGCCGATCTTCGGGGCGGATGCGCGGGTCAAGGGCGCGGTGATGGTGCTGGCCGATATCGGTCTGGTCGAGGCCGAGTGGCGCGGTGCGCGGCCGACCGTGTTTTTCACCGATGACAACGGGCTTGTCTTCATCACGAACCGCTCGGAATTGCTGTTCTGGCAGCGCGCGCCCGGTCAGGTGGGTCTGTCGCCGCCATCGGGTCCGCCCGGTGAGTTTGCCTTCGAGCGACAGGGCGCGCATATGATCTGGATGGAACGCTGGAGCCCCTATGTGCCCACCCGCGCCCTGCATTTGGCCCGCGATCTGCCGGTGATCGGGATGCGGGCCGAGGCGTTGGTGGACGTGGAACCCGCCCGGCGGCTGGCGACCTTGCAGGCGGGGTTGGTGACGGCTGTCTGTCTGGCCTTTGGCGCGCTGCTGTTTTTGGCGACCGAACGGCGGCGCACGCTGGCCTTGGCCAATGCCCGGCTGGAGGGGCGTGTGGCCGAGCGCACGCGCGAGTTGTCAGGGGCCAATGCCGCGCTGCGCCGCGAGGTCGGAGAGCGTGCGGCGGCCGAGGCTGCGTTGAAAAAGGTGCAGGATGATCTGGTGCAGGCGGGCAAGCTGTCGGCGCTGGGTCAGATGAGCGCGGGCATCAGCCATGAGTTGAACCAGCCCCTGATGGCGATCCGGCAATATGCCGAAAATGGCGTGGGCCTGCTGGAACGCGGCAAGACCGATGTGGCAGCGCAGAACCTGCGGCGGATCGGGGATCTGGCGCATCGGATGGGCCGCATCATCCGCAACCTGCGCGCCTTTGCCCGGCAGGAAAGCGAGCCGATGGGACGCGTCGATCTGGTGGCGGTGATCAATTCCGCGCTGGAACTGTCGGAAACCCGGCTGGCGCGGGATGCGGTGACAGTGGAATGGACGCCGCCCGCACCTGTCTATGTGATCGGCGGCGAGGTGCGTCTGGGGCAGGTCGTGCTGAACCTGATCGGCAATGCCGCCGATGCGATGGCGGGGCTGGACGAACGGCGGATCACCTTGTCCCTGCGCCGCGAGGTGGCCCGTGTCGTGCTGGAAGTGGCCGATACGGGGCCGGGGATCGAGGAACCTGAGAAGATTTTCGAGCCGTTCTACACCACCAAGGCAGTGGGTGCCGCCGAGGGGATGGGGCTGGGCCTGTCGATATCGTATGGTTTGGTGCAAAGCTTTGGCGGCGCGATCCGGGGCCGCAACCGGCCCGAGGGGGGCGCGGTGTTCACGGTCGAGTTGACACCCGCCACCCCTGACGCACCCCATGCCGAGGCTGCGGGATGATCCGCAAGGTCCTGATCGTCGATGATGACATCGCCGTGCGCGAGGCGCTGGCGCAGACGCTGGAACTGGCCGATTACAGCCCGCGCGTGACCGGCAGCTTCATCGAGGCCAAGGATCACATCTCGGACGCGTTCGAGGGGGTGATCCTGTCGGATATCCGCATGCCGGGGCGCGACGGGTTCTTTCTGCTGGACCATGCCCACAAGCTGGACCCTGATCTGCCGGTGATCCTGCTGACGGGCGAGGGGGATATTCCGATGGCTGTGCGTGCCATGGGGCAGGGGGCCTTCGGGTTTCTGGAAAAACCCTGCGCCGCCGCCGATCTGCTGGCCGAGGTGGAGCGCGCCTTGAAAACCCGCGCCTTGGTGCTGGAGAACCGCCGCCTCAAGGCGCAGCTGGAAGCGGGGGATCCTGCCGCGCGGATGCTGTTTGGCACCTCGCCCCTTGCGGCGGCCCTGCGTGACAGGGTGCGCAGCGTCGCCCGTACCCGCGCCGAGGTGCTGGTCAGCGGTCCACCCGGCAGCGGGATTTCCAAAGTGGCCGAGGTGATCCACCTATGCTCGCCCCATGCCAAGGGCCCGTTCATCAAGACACCCGCCGCCGGGCTTGATCCCGCAGGGTTGGCGCAGGCGTTGAACAGTGCCGCTGGCGGCAGCCTGTTTCTGGACGAGCTTGGCGCGATGTCCGCCGAGACGCAATTCACCCTGCTGGACCAGTTGGATGCCGATGGCGCGGCGCGTCTGATCGTCGGCAGCAGTGCCGATCTGGTGGAACTGGTGGCGCGCGGGCGGCTGAACCCTGATCTCTATTACCGGCTGGACGTGATGCCGGTCCGCATCCCCGCCCTCTCTGACCGGCGCGAGGATATTCCGGTGCTGTTTCGCCAATATGTGGCGCAGGCCAGCGAACAGGCCGGTCTGACGCCGCCCCCCATCGGTCCCGAGGTGATCGGTGCGCTGATGGCGCAGGACTGGCCAGGCAATGCCCGCGCGCTGATGTCTGCGGCCATGCGTTTCGCGCTGGGTCTGGCCGAAGGCGACGGGGCCGCGACAGGCGCGGAACCGGGTCTGGGTCTGGCCGCGCAGATGGCGCAGGTTGAACGTTCGCTTCTGGTGGCGGCGTTGCGGCGGCAGCAGGGCCGCGCGGCCGAGGCTGCGCGCGATCTGAAACTGCCGCGCAAGACGTTCTACGACAGGCTGGCGCGCTATGGCCTCAAACCCGAGGACTTTCGCTGAGTCGGGCTGCCTCCCCCTTGATCCCCTGCGATTCGTGACCTGATTCGGCTTGCCTTGTGCGGATTCTCGCAATTTTCCGCCGATGGCTGTGCGGATTTCCGCACAAGCGACGAGTGTCGCATGGCTGACATGCAACGCGTGCATGGCCAAACCCCTTTGATTCTTTGCTTTTCCTGGATTGCCCAGAAAATTCGCACATTTGCTTGAGTCGTGCGTGATCAGGGTCAATGTCTGCATCGCAGTGCCTCTGTCCTGAGGCGCAGAATGCAACGTCTCAATTCTGGGAGGAGAGACCTATGAAATTCCTGACATCCGCTGCCACGGCACTGGCCCTGACCATCACCGCAGGGGCTGCGGCCGCTGCCTGTGATCCGAAC
>NCJR01000263.1 GCA_002282555.1 Rhodobacterales bacterium 34-62-10 | reverse complement strand
GATCAGACGACGCTGATCCAAGCCGACGCAATTCCCGCCTTCGCATCTGCGGCATTTTTTTCTGCATCTGCACCACGACTGCCTTGATTGCAGGCAATCGCACGCATTTGCAGCAAAAGACTGCAAGACAGATCAGGACCGGATGGCCACCCCCTGAACGCGGCACAAGGCCAAAAAAAACCCCGGCGCTTGGCCGGGGCAGTCCAACAGGGAGGTGCATATGATGACCCGCATATGCGACGGGAACTCTTGAATTAATCTATAATTCTATTTCCAGAATACCACTTTGATCTGCATCAAGACAGTAGGGTTTTCCTTTAGGAAGAAAACTGCATCCCTTATGCCACAAGGCGATATCCACCGGACTCGGTCACAAGCAAACGCGCGTTCGACGGATCGGGCTCGATCTTCTGACGCAACCTGTAGATGTGCGTCTCCAGCGTATGTGTGGTCACACCTGCATTATACCCCCAAACCTCATGCAGCAGCACATCGCGCGGCACCACGCCCTCGGTCGCACGGTACAGATATTTCAGGATATTCGTCTCTTTCTCGGTCAACCGGATCTTCTTGTCATCCTCGGTCACCAGCATCTTCATCGCGGGCTTGAACGTATACGGCCCCAACGTAAAGACGGCATCCTCGCTCTGCTCATGCTGGCGCAACTGCGCGCGGATCCGCGCCAGCAGCACCGGAAACTTGAACGGTTTGGTGATGTAATCATTCGCCCCGGCATCCAGACCCAGAATGGTGTCCGCATCGCTGTCATGCCCGGTCAGCATCAGGATCGGGCATTTCACCCCCTGCTTGCGCATCAACCGGCACAGTTCGCGCCCGTCGGTGTCCGGCAGACCCACATCAAGGATCACCAGATCGTAAAGCGCTTCCTTGGCGCGCTTCATCGCCTCCGACCCGTTGCCCGCCTCGAACACATCAAAATCCTCGGTCATGACAAGCTGCTCGCTCAGCGCCTCGCGCAGATCCTCGTCATCATCCACCAAAAGAATTTTCTTCAACTGTGCCATGGGTTTCCCTCCTGTGCCTGCCCCCAAGATGCGCCTGCCTGCCGCACCCGACAAGCCGGGGTGCCATTCTCTCACGCTGTCGTGTAAAGCAGTGTGCAAATGTTTCAGGTAAAGGCGTAAAACCCCGTTTCCGGCACCCGCAACGCAACAGGCCCCGCATGAGTTTCACCCCGGATGTTACAGAAATACTGGCCCGCGCCCGCGCCGATCTGCGCATGGGTGTGCCGGTTGTGCTGCAGGACGGCGCGGCTGGCGCGCTGGTTCTGGCCGCCGAGACGCTGGTGGCGCAGCGTCTGGCCGATCTGCACGCGCTTGGCGGCACACCCGTTCTGGCCCTGACCGCGCGCCGCGCTGAAACCCTCAAGGCCCGCGCCTATGACGGTGACATCGCCCGCGTGATCCTGCCACCCGACGCCAGCCTCGCATGGGTGCTGGGTGTGGCTGATCCGGCGGATGACCTGAACAAACCGATGAAGGGTCCGCTGACCACACAGCGCGACGGATCCGCCGATCTGCACCGCCTTGCCGTGATCCTGACCAAGACCGCGCGTCTGCTGCCCGCAGCCCTGCTCCTGCCGCTCTCGGATCCCGCCACATTCGCCACCACCCACGGCCTGACCCGGATCGACGCGCCCCGCGCCCGCCCCCTGCTGGCGGCTGCCCCGCAACCGCACCCCGTGGTCAGCGCGCGCCTGCCCGTCACCGCCGCCGAAAAAGGCCGCCTGCACATTTTCCGTCCCGAAGACGGCGGCGAAGAACACTACGCGTTCGAAATCGGACAGCCCGACCGCGACAAACCTGTTCTCGCGCGGCTCCACTCCGCCTGCTTCACAGGGGACGTGCTGGGCAGCCTGAAATGCGACTGCGGCCCGCAACTCCATGGTGCCCTGGATCAGATGGGCGAAGAAGGGGCAGGCGTCCTGCTCTACCTCAATCAGGAAGGGCGCGGCATCGGTCTGGCCAACAAGATGCGCGCCTATTCCCTGCAGGATCAGGGCTTTGACACGGTCGAGGCGAATCACCGCCTGGGATTCGAGGATGACGAGCGTGATTTCCGCCTCGGTGCCGAAATCCTCAAATCCATGGGCTTTTCCGCGATCCGCCTGCTGACCAACAACCCGCGCAAGATCGCCATGATGGAGAAACAGGGCATCACCGTCACCGACCGCGTGCCGCTGAAGGTGGGCGAAAACGCCCATAACCGCGCATATCTGGCGACCAAATCCGCCAAATCGGGGCATCTGCTGTGACCGTGGCCCGCGCCTCTGACATGGTCCTCACACCGATGGGCCTGCGCTTTGCGGGCCGCACCTTCCCCTGCTCCATCGGGCGCGGCGGCATCCGCAGCGACAAGCGCGAAGGCGACGGCGCCACCCCGCGCGGCATCCACGGCATCGTGGGCATGCTCTATCGCCCCGACCGCATGGCACAACCCGCAGACTGGGCCCTGCCGATCCGCCCCGGCGACCTGTGGTCCGACGACCCACGGCACGAGGATTACAACCTCATGGTCCGCGCGCCCTATCCCTACAGCCACGAAAAACTGCGCCGCGCCGATCCGCTCTACGATCTGATCCTGATCACCGACTGGAACTGGCCTCGCGCGACACGCGGTCACGGCTCGGCCATCTTCATCCACCAGCGCCGGCGCGCGGGCTATCCCACTGAAGGCTGCGTGGCCCTGCGCCGCGACCACCTGCAATGGATCGCCAGCCGCCTGCGCCACGGCTGTCGCCTGATCGTGGCCTGACGGCTGCTTCTTCTTGCCTCAAATATCCATAAAACAACGCATCAGCCGTAAGCGCGCTCGCCGAAGATCGCCGATCCCACGCGGATATGCGTGGCGCCCAGCGCAATCGCGCTCTCGAAATCACCGCTCATCCCCATCGACAGGCCGGACAACCCGTTCCGCTCCGCAATCTTGGCCAGCAGCGCGAAATGCAGGCTCGGCTCCTCCTCGACAGGCGGGATGCACATCAGCCCGCGCAACGGCAGGTCCAGCGCCCGCGCCTCGGCCACGAACGCATCCGCCTCAGACGGCATTACACCCGCCTTCTGCGGCTCCTCGCCCGTGTTGATCTGCAGGAAAACCTCGGGGCAATGCCCCATCTCTTGCGCCAACCTTGCAATGGTCTGGGCCACCTTGGGGCGGTCCACCGAATGGATCACCTGAAACAGCTCCATCGCCTGGCGCGCCTTGTTGGTCTGCAACGGCCC
>NCJR01000262.1 GCA_002282555.1 Rhodobacterales bacterium 34-62-10 | reverse complement strand
ATCTAGTGGTGTTGTCCTTCTCGGACAGTGACCTCGGGGCGTTCGCGGCGGGCTGGCACCGTGCAGCGGGTGCTTTGCCAGCGCTTAGGTTGCAGAATATCGTTGCGCTGAAACATCCCGTCTCGGTCGATACCTATATTGAGAACACCCTTTCGGGAGCAAAAGCAATCCTGATCCGTCTGATCGGGGGGGAGGCTTACTGGCCTTACGGTCTGGCCTCTATTCAGGATTTGGCGCGCAGGCGCGGAATTGCGCTGGCGGTGCTGCCTGCGGACGGGCGGCCCGATCCGGCGCTTGATGCTTTGTCCACCCTGCCTGTCTCGACCCTGCGGCGTCTGTCGGAGTTGTGCGAGGCGGGTGGCGCTGTGGCCGCACAAGCGGCACTGGCGCAGTTGTGCATCGCGGCGGGGCTTTATGCGGGGCCGGTACCGGGGAACAAGCGTGTGCCGGATATGGGGTTCTATGACCCCGACCAAGGCGTAATCGCGGCACCTCCCGCTAGTGGACCTTTCGTTCTGGTCAGCTTCTACCGCTCCTACCTCACAGCGGCCGATACATCGCCAGTGGATGCGCTGATTCACGGCTTGCGCGCGGCGGGCTTTACCGCTTGCGGGGTCTTCGCGCCCTCGCTCAAAGCGGCGGGGTTTGCCGATTGGATGAGGCCGTGGCTGGACCAGGTGGCACCCGTGGCCATTGTGAATGCCACAGCGTTTTCTGCGCGGGCCGAAGATGGCACAACGCCCTTCGACACGGCAGATAGTCCGGTGTTTCAGGTGGCTTTGTCCACCGCGCGCAGGCGGGACTGGGCCTTGTCAGACCGTGGCCTGTCTCCTGCCGACCTCGCGATGCACGTGGTCCTGCCGGAAGTGGATGGGCGCATGTTCGCGGGGTTGGTATCTTTCAAAACGCCGGGTAAGCGCGATCCCGACCTGCAATTCTCGCGTTTTGCGCATCGGGCGGATGCGACCCGCGTGGCGGCGGTCGTCGGAAAAATCAAGGCTTGGCACGATCTGGCGGTCACGGCAGCGGACCAGCGGCGGCTGGCGCTGGTGCTCTCGGCCTATCCGGGGCGCGCGCATCAACTGGCCCATGCAGTTGGCATGGATGCGCTGGCCTCGACTGAGGCTTTGCTGGGCGATTTGGCGGCTGAGGGCTATGATACGGCGGCAGGCGAGGGTTTGGGTGCTGCGCTGATAGGCGCGCGGCTGAACTGGCCCTTGGCTGATTATCTGGCCGCATTGGAAGGCTTGCCGCAGGGATTGCGCGATGATCTGCATGCGGCTTGGGGTGATCCAGCGGATGATCCGGCTTGCACCGGCGGGTTATTTCGCTTTGCCGCGTTGCGCCGTGGTAAGGCGGTGATCGCGCTGCAACCCGAGCGCGGCGATGTGGTCACACGGGACGGGGATTACCATGATCTGGCGCGGTTGCCGCGCCACGGCTATGTGGCGTTCTATCTGTGGCTGCGGGTGCAGGGCCTCCATGCGCTGATTCATATGGGCGCGCATGGTACGCTGGAATGGTTGCCGGGCAAATCCGTGGCTCTGTCTGAGGATTGCTGGCCAGAGGCGCTAATCGGCAGCTTACCAGTGATTTACCCGTTTATCGTGAACGATCCGGGCGAGGCGGCGCAGGCCAAGCGGCGCATCGGCGCGCTGACGCTGGGCCATCTGCCGCCGCCTTTGGTGCAGGCCGAAATTCCGGTGGGCATGCAACGGCTAGAGCGGCTTCTTGACGAGTTTTCCACCGCTGACGGGCTGGACCCTGCACGGCGTGGCAGGCTGATTGGGGATATTCTGGGCGAGGCCTGTGCCTCAGGGGTCGAGGCTGATCTGGGTCTGCATGAGGGCGCAAGCCCCGCCGAGGTGCTGACGCGGCTTGATCGCTTTGTCTGCGATATCAAGGAAAGCCAGTATGGCGAGGGACTGCATATTCTGGGGCGTGGTGCCTGTGGCGATGCTGAACGTGACGGGCTGATCCGTGCATTGGCAGGCAAACGCGTGGCGGCGGGGCCGTCAGGATCGCCTGCACGCGGGCGCTCGGACGTGCTGCCGACAGGACGCAACCTTTATGCTGTCGATCCGCGCGCTGTGCCTTCGCGCGCGGCTCATGCCCAAGGCGTCAAGCTGGCCGAAGAGGTTTTACGCAAGCATTTGCAGGATCATGGCGATTGGCCGCGCGGATTGGTCATTGACCTTTGGGGCAGTGCCACGATGCGGACAGCGGGCGAGGAATTTGCGATGGCACTGCATCTGGCAGGGCTTGCCCCTACATGGGATGCAGGCTCTGCGCGGGTGTCGGGGGTTGAGGTGGTGCCGCTGGCGCTGCTGGACCGCCCGCGTATCGACGTGACCTTGCGCGTCTCGGGCTTGTTCCGCGATGTGTTTCCGGGGCTGGCGACCCTGTTCGAGACCGGTGCGGCGGCCTTGGCCGAACGCGACGAGTCGGATGATTTCAACCCCTACCGCGCCAAGGCGGCCCGCGTTTTCGGCCCCAAGCCCGGCCAGTACGGGCTTGGAATGGGCGCTGCGATGGACGACTTCACAGAAGAGGCGCGTGCGGCTGCGGGCGAGGCGTGGCTTGCCGCGTCAAGCTGGGCCATCGGTGCAGACGGGCAATCCCGCGATGATCGCGCGGGGCTGGAGGCGCGGTTGCACGGGGCGGATAGTTTCGTGCATACGCAAGACCTGCCCGAAAGCGATTTGCTGCTGGCGGGCGATTATGCTGCGCATGAGGCGGGTTTTGCCGCCGCCATGGCGCGGATCGGGGCGGCGGCGCCTGCGCTCTATCATTTGGACGCCACCCAGCCGGACCGCCCCCGTGCGCGCGGCCTGACCGAGGAAATCGCCCGCGTGGTCCGTGCCCGCGCCAGCAATCCGACATGGGCGGACGGGATGATGGCGCATGGCTTCCGCGGTGCCGCCGAGATCACCGCTACGCTGGAGAACATGGCCGCTTTCGCGCATCTGGCCCGCGTGGTGCCGCCGCATCTGTTTGACGCCTATCACGAGGCCACCCTTGGCCGCGGCGCTGGAGGCGGATGCATGAGCGCCGCGAAGGATTTCGCCGTGATGGGCTGGTGCCCTGGAGCCTTGCGCCCGATGATGTCGGGCGACGGATTGGTGGTGCGCGTGCGGCCACGTGGTGGGCGGCTGACTCAGGCGCAGGCGGCGGGGGTCGCAGCGGCGGCGGCTGCGCATGGCAACGGGCTGATTGATCTGTCATCGCGCGGCAATGTGCAGTTGCGCGGCGTGTCCGAGGCGACGCACGGCCCGCTGATCGACGATCTTCGCGCCTTCGATCTAATAGATGCAGACGCGCAGGCCGAGGCGCGGCGCAATGTGCTGGTGACACCCTTTTCGGATGCAGGTACCGATGACCTAGCGGCAAGACTGGGGCAGGCGCTAGGCGACGCACCTGCATTGCCCGCTAAATTCGGCTTTGCGGTAGACTGCGGGCCAGCCCCTGTGATGCAGGATATTGCCGCCGATATCCGGCTAGAACGCGCGGCGGATGGCGGGCTAATCCTGCGTTGTGACGGGTCGGAGTTTGGTGCACGCGTATCCGATGCCGAAGCTCCGGCGCTGGCAATAGCCTTGGCGCAGTGGTTTGTAGATGCAGGCGGCGTGACAGATGGGCGCGGGCGGATGGCGGCACTGGCCTGGCGCGGCTTATTGCCGGCGGGCATTCTGGCAGGGACAGTGCGCCCTGCGACAGCGGCCGCATCCCCCGCACCGGGACTGGTTGCACAGGGTGCGCTGGTCGGTTTTGCCTTCGGGCAGATGCAGGCTGACACGCTGACAGCACTTGCCGCCTTGGGTGATCTGCGGGTGACGCCGTGGCGGATGCTGCTGGTCGAGGGGCTGAGGGTTTTGCCGGATATCGCGGGGCTGATCGTGACGCCGGATGATCCGTTGCGCCGCGTTATGGCTTGCACAGGCGCACCCGGATGTTTGCAGGCGCATGGTCCCGTGCGCGATCTAGCCCGCAAGCTTGCCCCGCAGTTGGCTGAGGGGCAGTTGCTTC
>NCJR01000261.1 GCA_002282555.1 Rhodobacterales bacterium 34-62-10 | reverse complement strand
GCGTAGGCCGGGAGGCCCGCGACGAGGGCTATCAGCAGGAGTATGTTTTTCATGGCTGTTGCTCCTGCGGCCTCATCGCGCCCGGTCCGAGAACCGGAACGCTGATTTCCATTCGGGCACCCGATGCGAAGGTCAGGATCAATGGCAAATCGGTGCCTTCTTCGAGTTTTTCCGACAGGCCCATCAGCATCAGATGCATGCTGCCGGGCGCGAGGGTCACTGGTTCTCCGGAGGGCAGGTCCAAGGCGACGACCTCAACCATTCGGCTAACATCATCGCCGCCGGTCTCGACGGCGTGAATGGTGACGTTTCCAGCGATCGGCGTCGTGATTGCGACCAGTTGATCACTTTGATTGCTCGTGAGCGTGAGATAGGCCGCAGCCGGACGCGAGGCGAGGATGCTCGCGCGGGCCCAACCGTCCGATATCGTTACATCGGCCGATGCGAAAAATGGCCAGAGAGTTAGCGCGGTTGCAAGTGTCGTAATTTTCATTTGGCAAGTTCCATTGTTTATAGCTTTTTGCGAATTTCCTGCGCCAGCGCCTCGGGCGGTTGGCCGCCTTCCTGATAGACCGCCTCAAATTCGCCACCGGGCCGCATGAGGTATATGTGCCCGGCATGCGCCATGAAATAACCGTCCGGCGCGCTGTCGTCCTCGGTCCGCTCGTACCATGTGCGGAAATTTCTGGTGGCCTCGGCAACCTGCGCTTCGGTTCCGGTCAGGCCGATCAGGCTCGGATGAAAGACTGATACATATTCCGCCATGACCGGCACTGTGTCGCGTTCCGGATCGACCGTGATGAAGATCGGCGCCACCTGGTCCGCATCTTTGCCGAGCAGGTCCAGCACGCTGGCCATAAATGCCAGTGTCGTCGGGCAAACATCGGGGCAGTTGGTGAAACCGAAGAAAACAAGCTGCCAGCGGTCGGCGTAGTCAGCCTGTGTCACCTCTTGTCCGGTGTGATCTATCAGTGAAAATTCGGATCGAATATCCGCCTCACCCGAATAGCGGACGGCCTTCGATCGGTTGCCAAGATAGTTATCCAAAGCCCAAAAGATCGCTAGCCCAGCGAGCGCAGCAGTTATCGTGCCCCACAATATGGTTCTCAGGAGCCGCGATTTCGGAGGGGTTTCACTGGGTTCAATCGACATCTCCGGCCTCCGAAATCAGGGCCTGAAGATCGGCCTTTTCCAACAATCCAGGAACAAGTGCCTCCCCGATCAGGAACGTCGGTGTGCCGGATATTCCAAGCTTCCGTGCGAGATCGTGAGACTTTGCGATATGGGCATCGACTTCAGGCGCGTCCATATCTGCCTGCAACTGGTCGTAGTCCAGCCCTGCCTGCTCGGCGGCTCGCCTGATCATGACAGTATTGGCGCGCGGCTGTGCCATCAGGGCTTCGTGGAAGGCCTCAAACTTGTCCTGTTGTGTCGCCGCCAGCGACGCTCGAGCCGCCAGCTCGGAGTCGGGTCCGAGAATTGGCCACTCCCTCATGATGATGCGCAGGTCGGGATTCTCCTCGATTAGTTCGAAAAGGACCGGGGCCGCGCGTCGGCAATAGGGGCAGTTGTAGTCGAAGAATTCGACAAGCACGATGTCGCCCTCAGGATTGCCCATCACGCCGGTGTTCGGGTCCGCCCGCAGGAGGTCACCCACGCGCTGAAGCGCAGCCCGTTGTTCGGCCTGGGCTTGTGCCTGAGCCTCTTCCTGGAATGTCAGGAGCGTGTCCATCAGAACTTCGGGGTTCTCGCGGATGGTTTGCAGGATCAAGGCTTTGATGGCCTCTTGCTCAACCTGATCGAGCGGCGTCGATTGCTGGGCCAACGAAATCGTGGGCGTGGAAATCAGCGCCCAGAGGAAGACCGCAAACACGCGAAGGGCAGTTTTGAGTATCATCTATTTTTCCCTGTCAAATCGCCGGGGGCCTTGGCCCCCGGCGATGATTGATCAGCCCTTGTCGGTCGAAGGGGTGGTTTCATCCTCGGAGTTGTTCATGGCCTCCATCATCTCGGTGCAGGCCTCCATCATCGGGCCCATTTTCTGCATCATCTTCATCATGGGCATCATGCCGTCCATGCCGGACATATCGCCGTCCATCATATTGCCGGCCATTCCGTTCTCACCGTCCATCATCTGGCCGGACGAACCGGTGTTGTCCTGGGCGAATACACTGGTGGCCAAAAGCGTGGATACGGCAGTCGCCATGCTCAGTTTCTTGATAAGTGTCATTAGTTTCTCCTTAAGGTTTCTTGAGGTTTTCGGGTTCAGTCCCTCGGCAGGCCCGGCTCTGCGGCCGTGCTCTTGTTGTCACATGATTTCGATTTGCACATTGCACAGGCACCCAGCCCGCACATCACGGCGCAGGGTGCCAGCGCCAGGATCAGCGGAGCGGCCCCGATCGCCGTCACCCAGCCCCAATTCAGGTAAAGCCCGGCACCGATGATCGCCATTGACGCAAGAATCAGGCTCCGGCGTCCCAATTGCGGCCGCCACGGGCGTGCCACCGGTGTTTCAGTGTGAGGTAAAGTTTCAGACATTGGTTATTCACTCCTTTCGTTGATGAGATTCTGGATTTGGGCCATGACTTCGGGACTGTCCCATTCAGCCGGCCCGACGAGTCGTCCGCGCTCGAAACCGTCGCGGTCGATCAGGATCGTGGTGGGAAGGCCCACTACGGCAAACGCTGCCATCACCCGAATGTCTTCGGCGAGGTATGTATCGAGATGACGAAGACCGATTTCGTCGTAGAAGCGGCGGACGATCTTCATTCCGGCGCGGTCGATCGACAGCGGCAGGACATGGAAGTCGCCGCCGCCCATTTTCTCCTGCAAGGCGTCGAGCGTCGGCATCTCTTCACGGCAGGGAACGCACCAGGTCGCCCAGATGTTCAGTAGGACCACCCTGCCCCGGAAATCCGCCAGCGTGAGATCGCGGCCTTTTCCATCGACGAAAGGTGGCGACAGCATCTCCCGCGGCTTTTCGTGAAGCGGCATTAATGGTCTGGCTTGAACCGGCCCCGCGACGCCGAGCGCCGCCATACCAGCCAATAACTCGCGTCGTTTCATGATCCGGCTCCTTCCTGAAGGCGCCGCACCACGGGAAGGATGTCTTCCTCCAGGGAACGACGGTCAAAGGGGCCGATATGCTTGTAGGCAATTCGGCCCTCGGCATCGATCACGAAGGTCTCGGGCAGGCCGTAAACGCCCCAATCGATGGAGACGCGCCCGTTCCGGTCGGCGCCGATGCGGGTGTA
>NCJR01000260.1 GCA_002282555.1 Rhodobacterales bacterium 34-62-10 | reverse complement strand
GTGGCAGTCTTCAAGGTGGGAAGCCAGATGGTCATGTTGTATTCCTTCCGTTTCGGGTGGAGTTTCGCGTTTTTGTTGATCCGCGAATGGAATGACACGCCAAGCATTTCCTTCGAGATCTTCGAACTGGTTCGTGCGCACGGCCCAGATGAACGCACATAGACCGACGAACCCCATGAAGAGAGAAACCGGGATGAGGATAATGAGCGAGTTCATGGTTTCGCCTCACCCAACGCTCGCCATGCATGCCATGTACCATAGCCGAGGACCGGGAACACAACACACAGTCCCAAAAGCCCGGTGACGGCAGAAAACACCATGCCAAGGGCTACAATGCCGCCCCATGCGAGGCATGGGCCCAAATTGTGCGTTGTTATGGCAAAGCTGAGTCCCAGCGCGGTCAACGCGTCGCGCCGTTCGGCAAGCAGCATCGGTACTGCAAACAAGCTGAGCGCAAAGGCAAAGGCCGCGAACAACCCGCCGATGGCTGAACCCACCAGAAGCAGCGCCCAGCCGCGCGGCGTGATGAAGACGTTCGACAGGGCATCACCCGCAGCGGGCAGCGGTGCGTAGCCGAAGAATAGCGCATAGAGCAGATCAGCTGCGCGCAACCAGAACAGCACCAATAGACCCAGTAGCAGTCCTGCATAAGCCAGTTGCGCGCCTGCGGCGGGGCGTACCAACAGCATCTGGCGTAGCGTCGTTGTCTCTCCCTCGGCACGGCGACGCGCCAGTTCGTAAAGTCCAATGGCAAGAAACGGGCCCACGATGAGAAAGCCCGAGATGGCAGGGAGTGCAAGATAGAGGAGGCCAGACGCAGCAAGTGCCCAAAGCACCACATAGGATAGCACGACGAGAAACCCGCCATAGGCAAGGCTGTGTCGCGGGGCCGCACAGAAATCGTTCCACCCGGCGCCGAGCCAGTCTTGCGCAGCACGCGCTGGCAGATTTCGCGACAAGATCGAGGTGGGGCGCTGTGGCGGACGGACGGCCGGGAGTGGTTCAAGCATTCTCGGGACCTTTCTGGAATTCAGCAGGCGCGGCGTGCTGGGGTTGCGGCCGCGGTTTCGTCAACAACAACACAAGCGGGTCGGGAGGTGAACGCCACCGAGATCATGAAGCCCTTGTAGAGGAACAGCATCGCGACACAGAGCAGTGCTCCGCCAATGGCGAGGCGTTTCTGTGTGCGCGTGTTCATTGATCTGCCTCGGCCGGACCCGTCGTGTCACTTTCTGTTGCGGGATAGGACAATCGCGCCACATAGAGCGCAATCGCGTTGATCTCGGCAGTGGTCAAACGGTCGGACCAGTAGGGCATGACGCCCTGACGGCCAGCCTTTAGCGTTTCCAGAACGGTATCGGCGTCCTGGCCGTAAATCACCGCGTGATCGGTCAAAGAGGGCGCACCGTTCATCAGGCCTCCGGCGCCATCCTCGCCATGACAGGATGCGCAGTTCTCGGCGAACAGGAGGGCTGCGTCACTGTCGCTGTCAGGGTCGCCTGTGGGTAAAGCGGCAACGTAGTTGGACAGAGCTGAAAGCTCATTGGGCTCCATCCAGTCAAACGCCGGCATTTGCGCCCATCTGGTATCGGGATGCGTGGCATTGATCCCAACCGAAAGGGTCGTGGCGATGTCTTCGGGTGAGCCACCCCAGAGCCAGTACTCGTCGTCGAGCTTCGGAAAACCCGGCCCACCACTGCCATTGCGGCCGTGGCAAGCCGAGCAGTTGTCCTGATACAGTCTTTCGGCGGCAGGCATGGCGGCGGCCATAAGCGCCGGATCATCCGAGAGCGCGTCGAAATCCGGGGTCTCGAACTTTCCCAGCCAATTTTCGCGCAGCGCAGTCAAATCGCGCAGGTGATCTTTTGCCATTTCTTGCTGGTCGAGGCCCAGCAGACCCCGCGTATAGTCGCGTCCCATCGGCCAGGCCGGCAGCAGGACCCAGGTGACGACAGAATAGATCATAGTCAAAATGAGCGCGATGAGGGCAATCCTGGGGAAAGGGGTATTCAGTTCCTTGATCCCACCCCAGTCGTGGCCCGTGGTGTCATAGCCGGTAACAGGGTCAATTTCTCGATTGCCGGTATGTGGATCGGCACCGGGCAGTTCCTTGGGGTCAGTGCTCATGTGCGCGTTTCCCCTTCCACTTCCGACAGGATCGAGCGGGCAATCCGCTCTTGCTCGGCACGTCTTCGTGGGTTGTAGGTCCGGATCAGTACGATCAGCATGAAGCCGCCCATCCAGATCGGGCCGACGGTCTTGGCGATCAGCACAAGTGTCTCGTGGCTCATGGCGTATCCTCCGCGAACATCTCATGGGCGGCGTTGGTCAGCGTGCCGAGCGATTGCAGGTAGGCCACCAGCGCATCCATCTCGGTCAGGCGCGACGGATCGCCGTCGAAGGCACGCACGGCGATGTCTTCGCCGTAGCGGTCGCGCACGCCTTCGGCGCCGTCAGATTCGGGCTGGCTCTGGCCGCGCGCGTCTGCCACGGCGTTGTCGATCATCGCATCCTCGTAAGGCACACCGAGCCGCGCCAATGTGGCAAGATTGTCGGCGATCAGGTCAGTGTCCAGAGACCGGGTCAGCCAAGGATAGGCGGGCATGATCGAGATCGGAATGACGGCACGCGGGTCAATCAGATGGGCGACATGCCAGTCGTCGGAATATTTCCCGCCAAGCCGGGCAAGGTCCGGCCCGGTACGTTTCGACCCCCAGAGCATCGGGTGATCATAGGCGCTCTCGGAGGAAAGGGAATAAGGACCGTAGCGGTCCAACTCGTCTGCGAGGCTGCGCACCATCTGGGAGTGGCACGCATAACACCCTTCGCGGATATAGATCTCGCGCCCGGCAAGCTCCAGCGGCGTATGTGGACGCATGTCATCGGGGATCACGACCGTTTGCTCGATGGTGAAAAGCGGGGCGATCTCGACGATACCGCCCACAGAGGCCACCGCGATGATCGCGCCGACCAGCCCCATCGAGACCTTCTCAAGGTTGTAATGCAGCTTCAGCATAGGCTCACTCCGCAGCTTGGGTGTAAAGGGGGCGATCGGCTTCATCCACCTGGTCACCTGCGGCACGCATCGTCGCCCGGCAGTTCAGTGCGCAGAGCAATGCGCCCGCAAGGAACAGCGCGCCACCTAAAGTGCGGGCCGCGTAATAAGGTAGCATCGCCTCGACTGACTCGATGAAACTGTAGGAAAGTGCCCCGCCCTCGTCATAGGCGCGCCACATCAACCCCTGGGTGATGCCGGCATTCCAGAGC
>NCJR01000259.1 GCA_002282555.1 Rhodobacterales bacterium 34-62-10 | reverse complement strand
CCTCCAGTTCCAGCCCGCGCCCGGTCAGCAGTTTGAAGCTGTCCTCATACCATGTGGTGGCGCGGAAGTTGTGGCCAAGGATGGCGCCTGCGGTCTGCGCTTCCTGCGTCAGACCCAGCGACAGATAGGCCTCGACCAGACGATGCAGGGCTTCGGCGGTGTGGCTGGTGGTCTGGAAATCCTGCACCACCACGCGGAACCGGTTCACCGCCGCCGCATAATGCCCCCCCTTGAGGTAGAAACGCCCGATCTCCATTTCCTTGCCGGCCAGATGGTCAAAGGCCAGATCGAATTTCAGGATCGCCGAGGATGCGTATTCGCTGTCGGGATAGACCTCGATCACGGTGCGCAGCGATTGCAGCGCCTGGAAGGTCAGGCCCTGATCGCGGCCCACATCGTCGATCTGGTCATAATAGGACAGCGCCAGCAGGTATTGCGCATAGGCCGCGTCTTCATCCGCAGGGTAGAAATCGATGTAACGCTGCGCCGCCGCACGGCTGTTTTCAAAGTCGCGTGCGGAATGATAGGAAAACGCCTGCATGATCAGCCCGCGTTTGGCCCATTCGGAATAGGGATAAAGCCGCTCGATCTCGGCGAAATAGAAGGCGGCGTCTTCGGGACGACCGCGATCGATCTCGAATTCGGCACGCTCATAGATCTGCTCGGCTGTGAACCCTTCGAGGGGAATCGATCCGCGCCCCGCCCGTTCCGTCACGCTATCGCATCCAGCCAGCCAAACAGCCAGTAATACGCCACCGATCAACTTTGCCCGGGACCCGCCTGTCATGCTTGCTCTCACCCTTGTCTGGTCACGTCAGCAGGTCGTTTCCCTGCCGTTGACCACGGTCCTAGCACAGAAAATTCCGGTGCAAAACGCCTTTGGCGCAAATACTCGGGTTCGTGCTGACCAACCGTGGCCGTCTACAGCCTATGCGACCGCGGGGATTTCGTCCATGTGGATATCCACACCCGGCAGACGCGCTGTCATGGCCGGGTCACAGACCACCATCCGGTAGGCGGTGGGGCGCGCGAAAAGGGCGCGCAGCAGGTCATTGGTCAGGGCATGGCCCGCCCGGTGGCCGGTATAGGCCCCCAGCAAGGGCGCACCGGCCAGCGCCAGATCACCCAGCGCATCCAGCATCTTGTGGCGCACAGCCTCGTCGCTGTGGCGCAGACCGCCGGGGGTCAGGATGCGATCACCATCCACGACCACGGCATTTTCCAGCGTGCCGCCAAGGGCCAGCCCCTGCGCGCGCATCGCATCGACATCCGCCTGACGGCAGAAGGTGCGGCTGTCGCACAGTTCGCGCACGAAGCTGCCATTGGACATGGGCAGGGATTTGGACTGCGCGCCGATGGCGGCATCGTCGAACTGGATGCTGAAATCAATGATCAGACGGTCGGCAGGCGACAGGCGGGCCCAAGCCTCGCCCCGGCGCACTTCGACGGTTTCCAGCACGCGGACGGCGCGGACGGGCGCGGCTTGGCGGCGCAGACCCCGGCCCAGAATGGCGCGGACAAAGGCGGCAGAACTGCCGTCAAGGATCGGCACTTCGGGCCCGTCAATCTCGATCAGCGCGTTATGCACGCCGCAACCGGCAAGGGCGGCCATCACATGTTCGACCGTCTGAACGCTGACGCCTTGGGCGTTTTCCAGAAAGGTGCACAGCGGCGACTGGCGCACGGCATGCCAATGCGCCGGAATCATCGCATCGCCGAACAGCACATCGCTGCGGCGGAACCAGATCCCGTGTTCGGCAGCGGCGGGACGGATCACCATGCGGACCGGCTGGCCCGAGTGCAGCCCGACGCCGTCGAAGCGAACTGCGGATTTCAAAGTGTGCTGCACGTCATGCCCCTGGCTTCAATTGTGGCGGTGTCATCCCGCTGTGGCATGAAAATAGGGGTGTGACGGTTTGGTAACAATTCAATCTTTGTAACGGTTTGAAACATCCCGAAAGGCCGTGGGCGGATAATTGCCGCGATGCGGCACTTCACAGCCAATTCCCTTGAAAACATAAAGAAAAGACCGCCCCAAGGCGGCCTTTCCCATCACGTTCTTTGGGCCGTAACCCGCTTGATCAGTTGGCCTGACGCCGCAGGAAGGCGGGGATTTCGATCCGCTCCTGATCGGGATCGGGGGCCTCGTTCGGATTGGCGCGGGCTTGCTGGGCATAACCCTGCGGCGCCTGACCCCGGACCGGGGGCTGCTGGCGCGGCGGTTGTGCCGGGGCACGCTCCTGCGCGTCACCGGCATGGCCGGTCATGCGGTTGATCAGCGAGTTGATGCCGAAACGGGCGCGCTGCTCGGGTTCGGGCTGCGGCTGCGGGGCCGGACGCTGGGTCTGCGGCGCGGCCTTGTTGACCGCGTGATGCAGGCGGGCCATCGCCTCGGGCGAGGGGGTGCCGGGCGGTGCGGGACGCGGGGCCACGAAATTCTGCGCCTCGTCATCGAAACGCGTGGTCGCCGTGGGCATCGTGCGCGGCTGATAGGCCGGCGGCGGCAGGCTGTCGTCATGCTGTGCGTCATGGTCGAAAATATCGTCCATCTGCTCGGAGGCCGCGGCCTGATCGACGTCCAGATCTTCGAAGAAGGTCGGCTCGGGCGTGCGGGCGGCCGGGCGCTGCTGCGGCATCGGTGCCGGTTCCTGCACCGGCGCGGGGGCTGCAGGGCGGGCCTGCGCAACAGGTGCCTCGACCGGGGCCGCAGTCGGGACCGGCTGGGTCAGAGGCTGCGACATGCGGCGGCGGGGGACCGGCATGTCGGTATTCACTTCGACGGCATCGATCCCGGTGGCGACGACGCTGACGCGCATCATGCCTTCCATTTCCACATCCAGCGTCGAGCCGACGATGATATTGGCATCGGCGTCCACTTCCTCGCGGATGCGGTTGGCGGCCTCGTCCAGTTCGAACAGGGTCAGATCATGGCCGCCGGTGATGTTGATCAGAACACCCTTGGCCCCGCGCAGGCTGATTTCATCCAACAGCGGGTTGGCGATGGCTTTTTCGGCGGCCTGAATCGCGCGATCTTCGCCCGATGCCTCGCCGGTGCCCATCATCGCCTTGCCCATCTCGTCCATCACGGCGCGGACATCGGCGAAATCAAGGTTGATCAGGCCCGGACGCACCATCAGATCGGTCACACCCTTGACGCCCTGATAAAGCACGTCATCGGCCATCGAGAAGGCTTCGGTGAAGGTGGTTTTCTCGTTCGCCAGACGGAACAGGTTCTGGTTCGGAATGATGATCAGCGTATCGACCATCTTCTGCA
>NCJR01000024.1 GCA_002282555.1 Rhodobacterales bacterium 34-62-10 | reverse complement strand
GTATAGCGGCTGGCCAGTTTAATGGCGGCGACCGCCTGATCTGAGGCTTCGGCCAGGGTGATGGCCGCCCAATAGGGCTGCTCGCCATGATCCTGCCGGGTGAGGGAATAGGAAATCCCGATCATCGTGCGCTGGCGGGCCATGTCGCGGGCCAGTTGGCGGATGCGATCCGCGGGCAGGTCGCAGACGGTGGCGGCCCAATCAGCAGTTTTGGGAATGCCGTCTGTCACGCCTGTCAGATAGGCGGCGAAAGGCGCGAACCCCACAGTGTAGCGGTCCAGAAAAGCGCGGTCGTGCAGGCCTTCGGTCAGCAGGACATGGGCCAGACCCAGCATCAGGGCTGCATCGGTCGAGGGGCGCAGGGCCAGCCAATCGGCCCCCAATGCGTCGAGCGCGTCGGACCGCTGCGGCGAGATATTCACGAAACGGCAGCCCTTGGCATGGGCGGCCAGCATCCCGCCGCGCTGGACGTGGGCGCCGGTGCCGCCCTGACCGATCTGACCGTTGGCCAGGGGCAATCCGCCAAAGGCCACGAAAAGCTGGCAGTGATCGGCCAGCACATCCCAAGATGTGGCGCGTTCCAGATGACCCAGAAAATCACCGATCACATGCGGCACCACCACTTCGGCGGCGGCATAGCTGTAGGTGTTCACCGATCCGGTATAGCCGCCGATGCAGTTCAGGAAGCGTTTGAGCTGTCCTTGGGCGTGGTGAAAGCGTCCGGCGCTGGCCCAGCCATAGCTGCCTGCGAAAATCGCCTGATTGCCGTGCTTTGTCTTGATGCGGTCCAGTTCAGTGGCCACCAGACGTTCCGCCTCGTCCCAGCTGACGCTGACGAAACGGTCCGCGCCGCGCAGATGACCATGCGCGCCGGGGCCGTGATCAAGCCAGCTTTGCCGCACGGCAGGGCGGGTGATGCGCAAAGGATCATCCAGCACATCGACAATGCCATGCCCGATGGGTGAGGGGTCGGGGTCCTGTTCGAAATCCCGCAGGCCCGTGACGCGCCCATCCGCGACATCGACCCAATAGGTACCCCAATGGCTGTTGGTCAGAAGGTCGCGGGTCTCGTCTTTCATGGGCCTCTCCTTGCCGGGCGCTTAGCCGGTGGCGCGTTCGTTCTGGGGGCGGGCTTCGGCCAGACAAGCCGATTGCACGAAATCCTGCACGGTCGCGATATAGGTCTCGATCGTCACGCGGCGGCGTCGGTATTTGGCGCGTTTGACATACCAGTCCTGCAGCAACGGTTTGATCAGCGCGGCCAGCAGGGGCGAGGTGTCCGGGCGGAACAGGCCCGCCGCCACCCCCGCGTCAAGGACGGCGGCAAAATAGCTTTCGGTCAACTCTTCGCTGTCGATGGCTTTGCGCCGCTCGGCGGGGGGGAAATTCTTGGCCTCCATGAAGGCAAAGGTGAACCATGGCTGCATCGCCTCGGTCATCTGGATATGGGCGGCGATCAGCCAATTCAGATGCGCCACCGGATCACCCTGCACAGCGGCTGGCGGGGTGGACAGCACGCGCTGCACGGCGGCAGTGACTTCGGACAGGATCATGTTCAACAGCGTGGTCTTGCTGTCGAAATAGGCGTAAAGCCCACCCATCGACACGCCAGAGGCGCGGGAAAGGTCGCGCAGGGACATGGCCTGAAACCCCTTGCGGTTGGACAGATCAAGGGCGGCCGCGATGATCACATTCAGCTTGCGCAGGGCGAATTCCGGTTTCTGCACCGTGATCGTCCCGCGGTGCCGCTCCAGCATATAGCGGCACAAAGCCTCGGTCGTCAGATCCTCATGGTCCAGCACGCCATCCCTCGTTCCGCCGTTGTCCTGGTTGCTTGTGTTACCTGCATTGCGTCTGTTCACCAAGAGTGGCTTGCGTGAATGCGAATCCCATTCTAACTTATCTATCGAACACTCGCTCGAAAAATGTTTGGAAAAGGATGAGGAGGCCTTTGACGACCATGACGCCAGCAGATGCAGGGACCATGATCTGGCCGGGGCTTTCTGGCAAGAGCGCGCTTGTGACGGGGGCATCCTCGGGGTTGGGTGCGCATTTCGCGCGGATTTTGGCGGCACAGGGCGTGCATGTCACAGCGGCTGCGCGGCGGTTGGACAGGGTCAGCGCGCTTTGCGACGCCATTGCCACAACGGGTGGCAGCGCCGTCGCGTTGGAGATGGATGTGGCGGACCCCGCATCGGTCAAATCGGCGCTCCATCAGACATGCTTTGATATCGTGATCAACAATGCGGGCACGACGCTGTCGGCCTCGGCGCTTGATCATGGGGCGGATGACATCGACCGGATCATCGACACAAACCTCAAGGGGGCCTTCCATGTGGCGCGCGTGACTGCTGCTGCCATGGCTGCGCGTGGCGAAGGTGGCGCGATCGTCAATGTCGCCTCGATCCTTGGCAAACGGGTCGCGGGGCATGTTGCGGCCTATGCCGCCTCCAAGGGTGGGCTGGTGCAACTGTCCCGCGCGCTGGCGCTGGAATGGGCGCGCCACAACATCCGCGTCAATGCCCTGTGCCCCGGTTATATCGAGACCGAGTTGAACCGGGATTTCTTTGCCTCGGAGGCGGGGAAAGCCCTGATCCGCCGGGTGCCGCAGCGCCGTCTGGGCCAGCCTGCCGATCTGGACGGCCCGCTGTTGCTGCTGATCTCGGACCTGGGCCGGTTCATGACGGGCACCGAAATTGTCGCCGATGGCGGCCATCTTGTTTCATCGCTTTAAGGGATAGCCCATGGATTTTACCATTTCCCCCCGGATCGAGGATTTTCGCGCCCGGATCGCGCGGTTCGTCGAGGACGAGATCATGCCGGTCGAGGCGGATCGCAGCCTGTGGGACGCACATGACAACATCGGCTATCCCGCGATGGAGCCGCTGCGGGCCAAGGCGCGGGATCAAGGGCTGTGGTGCCTGCAACTCAAGCCCGAAACCGGCGGGCAGGGGTTGGGCAAGATGGGCATGGCGGTGTGTTATGAGGAGATGAACCGCTCGATCTTTGGGCCGGTCATCTTTAACTCGGCGGCCCCTGACGATGGCAATATGATGGTGCTGGAACAGGCGGGCACCCCGGCGCAGAAGGAACGCTGGCTGGACCCGATCGTGCGCGGCGACGTGCGCTCGGCCTTTGTGATGACCGAACCGCATCCGGGCGGTGGCTCAGATCCCGGCATGATGATGACCAAGGCCACGCGGAAGGGCGATACATATGTCATCAGCGGGCACAAGTGGTTCATCACGGGGGCTGCGGATGCCAGCCATTTCATCTTGCTGGCGCGGACATCGGATGATCCGCGCCGGGGGCTGACGGCGTTTTTGCATCACAAGGACGAACCCGGCTGGCGCATCGAGCGGCGTATCCCGATCATGGGCCCCGAGGAGCACGGCGGGCATTGTGAACTGATCTATGAGGATATGGAACTGCCCGCGGACCGTGTGATCATGGGCGAGGGGATGGGGCTGAAGATCACCCAGATGCGGCTGGGGCCAGCACGTCTGACCCATTGCATGCGCTGGCTGGGTCTGGCCAAGCGCTGCACCGAGATTGCGGGGGATTATGCCGCAAACCGCTACGGCTTTGGCATCCGTCTGGCGGACCGGGAAAGCATCCAGATCAAGATGGGCGATCTGGCCATGGGGATCGAAATGGGGCGCCTTTTGGTGATGAAGGCGGCTTGGGCGCTGGACCAAGGCAGTTTCGCAAAGAAGGAAGTGTCGATGGCCAAGATCCATTGCGCGAACCTTTTGCATAAAGCGGCGGATGTCGCGATCCAGATCAACGGCGCACGGGGCTATTCGCAGGATACGGTGCTGGAGTGGATCTATCGCTATGCGCGGCAGGCGCGGCTGGTCGATGGCGCGGACGAGGTGCATCAGATGGTCCTGAACCGCCATCTGGCCGAGGAAGGTCGGGATTTCTGGCACTGGATGCCCGGCGATCAATGAACGCCCCCGGAACCGCGACCTTGGGAGGAGGGGCCATCATCGCCCTTCGCTGCGCTGGTCGCACGGGTTCCGGGACGGGTTTCGCAGCACATGCCTTTGAAAAGTGCCGCGTCAGCACGATTCATGCCTGATTTACGGCATAGGTTTATCCTCTCGCATGGCAGTTTTTGCATGAGAAGGGATTGGAACGATGCTGCAAAGCAGGTCCGCACGACCCGAATGGACCGTGGGCGCACCAACGGCGCGATCTAGCCGCGATCCCCTGCGTCACACCCGCCTGTTCGAGTTGTTGCGCCAACAGACGCTGGCGGAGCGTGCGTTGATGCGTCTTCATCGGCGTCAGCACGGGATGGACGACCAGCCGATCCCGTCCGCGGCTTTATTGGCCGCGACGCTGATGGGTCAATCCTCGGTCAGATCGTTCTGATCCGCATCGCCAATGTCGCGCTTGAACCCGGTGGCCACCACGAATTTCTCTGAACTGTCGGCGCGGGATGCGGCGGGTTTGACGTTGACCACCTTTTGGAACCGCAGCTTCAGCAATTTCTGCAACTCTCCTTCCGCTCCGCCCGCCAGCACCTTGGCGACAAAGGTTCCGCCTTCTTCCAGCACGTCAAAGGCGAAATAGGCCGCTGCCTCGCAGAGTGCGATGATGCGCAGATGGTCGGTTTGTTTATGCCCCGAAGCCGAGGCCGCCATGTCCGACATCACCACATCAGCGCGCCCGCCCAACCAGCCCTTGACCTTGTCATCCGCGTCATCCTCCAGAAAATCCAACTGATGGATCTCGCAGCCTGCAATCGGCTCGACCTCCTGCAGGTCAATGCCAAGGATGGTGCCCACGCGCTTGCCCTGCTTTTCCCCCAGCGCGTTGACACGGGGCACGGCGACCTGACACCAGCCACCGGGGGCGCAGCCCAGATCGACCACCCGCGCGCCGGGCACCAGAAAGCGGTATTTGTCGTCCAGTTCCAGTATCTTGTAGGCCGCGCGACCGCGAAAGCCGTCGGCCTTGGCGCGCTTGACGTAAGGATCGTTCAACTGCCGCTGCAGCCAGAGGGTTGAACTCAGCTTGCGCCCGCGCGCAGTCTTGACCTTGACGGTCAGGTCACGCTGCCCGCGCCCCGAGGTCGCTTTGGCGGCCCCTGCCGGCTTGTTCTTGCCCGGCGTTTTTTTCTTATCGGTCATCGTTGCTCCGCAAGGGCGCATCCGGCCCCTTCATCGTTCTTCAAATACTCAAAATTCGACCGCTCCGCCATGCCCGATCCGCAGGAGGATCAGAACGGCCCGTCCTCCAGCACCCCGTCCGCGCTCATCTGGGCATAAAGCAGCCCTTCGCGCAGGCCCCGGTCGGCAACTGACAGCCGGTCAGTGGGCCAAAGCCGCAGCAGCGCCTGCAGAATTGCAGCCCCCGACATGATCAGGGCTTGGCGGTCCTGTCCGATGCGCGGATCGCGGCGGCGTCCCAGGGGGCCAAGCTCCAGATAGTTGCGGATCACCTTGTCAATCTGGTCCGAGGTCATGCGCAGACCGTCCACCTTGGTCCGGTCATAGCGTTTCAGTCCCAGATGGCTGGCGGCCACTGTCGTGACCGTACCCGAGGTGCCGACGATCTGGAACCCTGCGCGTTTCTGCTCGTCCTTGTAGGGGGCGAATTCGGCGAGGTTTTCCTCGAAGTACCAACTCATCAGGGCGAAGCGGGCGGCGTCATCCTCGACGTCGATGAACTGGTCGCGCAGCGTGGCGACACCCAGCGGAACCGAAATCCAGTCGACGACTTTCGCGGCTGGAAAGGGGCTTTCGGGCGGATGGAAGCCTGCATGCAGGCGCATGATGGCGCGGGGGCGTTCGCGCGGGGCGACCTGCGACAGGTCGATCCACACAAGTTCGGTCGAGCCGCCGCCGATGTCCACGACCAGCAATTGTTCGGTCTTGGTCGACACAAGCGGCGCGCAGGAGATCACGGCGAGGCGGGCTTCCTCCTCGGTCTCGATGATCTCGAGTTCAAGCCCGGTTTCGCGCTTGATCTGCTGGATGAATTCGCCCGCGTTGCGTGCGCGGCGGCAGGCTTCGGTGGCGACCAGCCGCATCCGCTTGACCTTGTGGCGTTTCAGCTTTTGCTGGCAGATGCGCATGGCTTGCACGGTCCGCGCCATCGAGGCGCGGGATAGCAGGCCAGAGCTTTCCAGACCGGCGCCAAGTTGCACCGATTTGGAAAAGCTGTCGACCACATGAAACTGGTTGCCCTTGGGTTGGGCAATCAGCATGCGGCAACTGTTCGTACCCAGATCCAGCGCAGCATAGAGCTGCGTTGCATCGGGCGGTGTCGGCGCGGGGCTTTCGACCGGTTTCGGGAACGCGCCCGCACCTTCGGGACGCTTGGGCGTCATGGGATACGCCCTCCATTTCGAGTTACCCTCAAAGTAGTGAGATCAGGGCCTGCGCGCAAGCGTCCCGCTTGGTTCAAGATCATCTTTAGGATTTTTCCAATCCCGGCCAGTAGCGCCGGGCCGGACATGCGGTGTAGAAGGGCGCAGGTCGCAAGGCGCGGCCCATCTGTCGAAATTCGCCCCTTTGTCGCAAGCGAAGGGCAGTAGACAGGGCGAACCGTACAAGGGGAATCAAGCAATGCCCGACGTCACCATTGTCTATTGGCGCGACATCCCGGCCCAGGTCATCGTGGGACGTGGTCGGACAGGGGCCAAGCGGCAACTGGCAGAACGCTTCGAGCAGGCCATCGACCGGGCTGCGATGAAAACGGGCGCGGCCGGCACCGATGACTATCTGTCCGAGTGGCGCAAGGCTGATCCCTATACGGTCGAGGGGGACAACCCTTCGGAGATCGCCGAGGCTGAGGCTGCAAGGCTTGAAGCCTCATATGATCAGGACCGGATCAAGGCCCTGATCGCCAATAATGGATGGGCCGCTGCTGAATGAGCACGACCCCGCCGCGCCTGTGGGAGGCCGCTATGGCATTGTTGAATTTCCGCAAACGTGACGACAGCCACGCCTCGGGGAATGGCCCCGCGAATGCGCAGGTCGAAGCCTTCTTGCAGGGCTATTCCATCGAGGTGATGCCGCGCACCGCCGAGAAGGTCGAGGATTTCCGCGCCCTGCTGCCCGAGGGCACGCGCGTCTATATCGCCCATATCGAGGGCACCCCGATCGAGGACATGGTCGCGACCGCCCGCCGTCTGGCGCGGGATGGCTATCCCGTCATGCCGCATTTCCCGGCGCGGATCATCAAGGATCGCGTCACGCTGGCCGATTGGATCGCCCGCTACAAGGGTGAGGCCGGGGTGGATCAGGCGCTGCTTCTGGGCGGCGGTGTCAGCACACCTGCGGGGGATTTCGACAGTTCCATGCAGTTGATGGAGACGGGCCTGTTTGACGGGTTCACGCGTTTGCATGTCGCGGGCCATCCCGAGGGCAACCGCGACATCGACACCAATGGTGGCGACCGGATCGTGATGGAGGCGCTGCGCTGGAAACAGGCGTTTTCCTTGCGGACGGATGCGAAAATGGCGCTGGCGACGCAGTTTGCTTTCGAGGCGAAACCGATCATTGCATGGGCCGACCGGCTGCGCGCGGAAGGGATCGATCTGCCGATCCATATCGGCATCGCGGGGCCAGCCAAGCTGCAGACGCTGATCAAATTCGCCATCGCCTGCGGTGTGGGTCCCAGCCTCAAGGTGTTGCAGAAGCGCGCGATGGATGTGTCCAAGCTGCTGCTGCCTTACGAGCCGACCGAGGTTGTGGCCGACCTTGCCGCGCACAAGGCCGCAAACCCCGATTTCAACATCGAACATGTGCATTTCTTCCCGCTTGGCGGCATCACGACCAATGCCAACTGGGCCATTCAACATGGCGGACGCTCTGGCACTCCTGCTGCGCAGACCGCCCCTTAACAGACCTGAGGATAAGCTGACCCATGACCCGCACGATCATCGAATCCAAGACCAAGACCGCAATCATCGGCTTTGATCAGCCCTTCTGCGTGATCGGCGAGCGTATCAACCCCACGGGGCGCAAGAAGCTGGCCGCCGAGCTTGAGGCGGGGGATTTTTCCACCGTCGAGAAGGACGCGCTGGCGCAGGTCGCGGCCGGGGCCACAGTTCTGGATATCAACGCGGGCGTCGTCTACAACTCCAACCCCAACCCGAACGAGACCGAGCCGCCCTTGATGCGGCGGATGCTGGAGCTGGTGCAGGGTCTGGTGGATGTGCCGTTGTGCATCGACAGTTCGGTCCCTGCCGCGCTTGAGGAAGGGTTGAAGGTCACCGAGGGGCGTCCCTTGCTCAACTCCGTGACGGGCGAGGAGGAGCGGCTGGAATTCGTGCTGCCGCTGGTCAAGAAATACAACGTGCCGGTGGTGGCGATTTCCAACGACGACACGGGCATTTCGGAAGACCCCGATGTGCGTTTCGAAGTGGCGAAAAAGATCGTGCAGCGGGCTGCCGATTTCGGCATTCCAGCGCATGATATTGTGGTCGATCCGCTGGTGATGCCGATTGGCGCGATGGGCACGGCGGGCTTGCAGGTCTTCGCCTTGGTCCGTCGCCTGCGTGAGGAATTGGGCGTGAACACCACGTGCGGCGCGTCAAACATCAGCTTTGGTCTGCCCAATCGTCACGGGATCAACAACGCCTTTTTGCCGATGGCGATCACCGCTGGCATGACATCCGCGATCATGAACCCGATTGCCCTGCCGGTGCCGATGTCCAAGATCGAAGAAAAGAAACTGGCATTGGCCGAGGCCGGCATCATCGTGCCCGACGACATGGATCTGGAACTGTTCTGCCAGTTGACGGGCCTTGGTTCGACCAAGGCGCGCGCCGGGTCCGAGCTTGAGGCGATCCGCGCGGCGAATTTCCTGATGAACAACGACCCATCCGGCGCAGAATGGATCCGCGCCAACCGTGCGCCAGCGGTGGAGGGGGATGGCAGCCGCGGTGGGCGCGTCGGTGGTGGACGTCGTCGTCGCGGCTGATCTTTGCGGAGACTTGAATGAAGGCCGCCCCGCTGGTTCGGGGCGGCTTTTGTTGTTGCGGATCAGATGAAGGCAAGGCTGATCTGCGGCACCAGCGCAAAGAGCAACAGCGCCATAATCGTGACCGCAAAGAAGGGCAGGGCCACGACAAACACCTTGATCGGGCTGACCTTGGCCACGTTGGCCGCGATATAAAGACCAATGCCGACGGGCGGGGTCAACAATCCAAGGATCAGGTTGATCGACACGACGACACCGAAATGCACAGGATGGATACCATAGACCTCGGTCGCGATGGGCAGCAGGATTGGCACCACCATGATCAGCCCGGCGATCCCGTCGATCACAGTGCCCACCAGCAGCAGGATCACCAGCACCAGAAGCAGGAAGGCGGTGGGCGTGGTGGCCACGGTTTCGATCCATGCGGCGACGGTTTGAGGGACCTCTCCGAACACCAGAACCCATGAGAAGACGCCCGCCGCCGCCACCAGAAACAGCACCAGCGCCGAGTTGATGCCGGTGCGCAGCAGGATTGCCCCGAAGTCGCGCACTTTCAGGGTCTTGGTGAAGAACATGCCAAGGATGGTGGCGCAGAGCGCGCCCAGTGCCGCCGCCTCGGTCGGAGAGCCGTAGCCGCCTATGATCGTGCCGATGATGATGCCCGGGATCACCAGCATGGGGGCCGCGTCGCGCAATGCAGCCATGCGCTTGGGCCAGCTGATGCTTTCGCCGCGCGGATAGTCGTGCCAATAGCCCAGCAAGGCGATCGTGCCCATGAACAGAACCGTCAGGATCAGGCCCGGGATCAATCCTGCCAGCAGCATGTCACGCACGGCCAGCTGCGCAAGCACCGCATAGACGACAAAGACGATCGACGGCGGAATGATCGGCCCCAAGAGACCACCGAAAGCGGTTACTGCGGTTGAGAAATCCCGGCGGTAGCCCGCCTTCTCCATCTCGGGCACCATGACTTGCGTCATCATCGCGATCTGCGCGGTGGCCGAGCCGAGGATCGAGGCAACCATCATATTGGCCAGCAGGTTGATGTAGGCCAAGCCACCCTTGAGATTGCCGACAAATACCGCTGCAAGCCGGATCAGGCGCTGGGTGATACCCGAGCCGTTCATCAACTCGCCGATCAGGATGAACAGCGGGATTGCCAGCAGACCGAAATTGTTCAGCGCGCTGAACAGTTGCAGCCCGAAACTGTCCAGAAGAACCGCATTGCCCGAGGTCTGGATGAACACCAAAGCCGATGCGCAGAGCACGATCCCGATGGGCAGGCCGATCAGAACCAGCAGGAAAAAGGCGATAGCGGTCATTGTACGATGTCCATGGCAAGGCCCGCAGGGTCGGCGGGGCGGTCGATCAGGTTCAAATCCTCGCAGAGATTTGTCAGCGCATGGATCGTGATGGCAACGGCGAAGAACGGAATGATCAGATAAAGGATGAACGTGGGCGCGCCGATAACGGGGGTGACGTCGGTGTAGATGAAATTGAAGGTCGCGGCCTCGAAAGCGGAGGCGTCAAAACCAGCCTTGATGATCGCGACCGGGTCGAACCACCGCAGGCAGAGGTAAAGCAGGATCATCCCGAAAGCCGCCGACAGCGCCGAGACCGTGATGCGAAGGATACGGCAGGCACGCGGCGGCAAAAACTCGTGCAGCAGCAGCACGGCAGGGTCAATCCGGGCCCGCAACATCAATGAGGCACCGACAAAGCCCGCCAAAACCATGGCGTAGACCCCGGCCTCATCCGCCCATGCAAGTGTGATTCCGACCATCCGCAACAGGACGTTCATCAGGACCGAAACTGTCAGCCCGCCAATGAGAAGCTTGAGCATGAGACGTTCAACCGCACTCAGCCCGGTCGAGAGCTTTGACAAGGTTCTGGGGATCATGGGGTGCTCTTTATGAAAAGGGGGCCGGCGAAACACAAGCGTTCCGCCGGCACCTTTGGAAGATCAGAACGACTTGGTCAGTTCACGCAGACGGGCGACATAGGGCGTCTTGTCGGACCATTCCGCATCCCAGCGCGTGACGATGTCACCGAAGAATTCGGGACCCACATTCTCGGTGATGGTCAGGCCTTCGACTGCCTTCAACCGTTCCAGCTTGCTGTCTTCCTCGGAAACAAAGCGGTCAACGGTCTGATCGCAATGCTTCTGAGCGGCGTCCTGAACGATCTTCTTGTCCTCGTCCGACAGGGTCGCCCAGACACGACCCGAGACAAGCGCCACCATGCCGAACATCTGGTGATTGGTTTCCAGCATGTGTTTGGCGTGATCGTGATAGCCGAAGTTCAGGATCGACTCGTGGTCCATGTCGATAGCGTCGATCTGGCCGTTCGCCAGCGCGTCATAGACCTGCGTCAGGGGCATCGGGGCGGGGGCGGCGCCGAACATCTCGAAGAAGGTCTGGATCGGCGGTGCCGGGGTGATGCGGAAACGCAGCCCGTCCAGATCCTGCGCCGAGGCCATGGGGTTCTTGGCCATGATCTGACGCATCCCTGTCATGGCATAGCACAGGCCGACGGTTCCGGTGGCGGCAGGCAGCGCATCAAGGATCTCGCGCGCATCGTCCGAGCGCAGGACCTTGGCGGCATCGGCGATATTGTCGACAAGGAAGGGCGCGTGAATGGCTGCCAGATCGGGGACACGTACCGTCAGGCCGGCTGTGGTCAGCCATGCCATGTCAAGCGCGCCGGTCTGAAGCTGTTGCAGCATCGTCTCTTCGCTGCCCAACTGACCCGAGGGGAAGGCAGTCACGGCAAGACGGCCGCCGGACATTTCGCCCAGGGTCACGCCCATCGCGTCAACCTCCTGGTTCCAGACATGGACCTGCGGGGTGATCAGTCCGACGCGAAAGGTCTTTTCCTGCGCCAAGGATGCACCCGGTATGCCCATGACCGCTGTCATGACCACGGCTGTCGTGAAATATTTCATATGTCTCTCCTGTTGAAGGTGATGCCGATCCGCCTTTTTTCACCTGCGGTCTGGCGTCTGTTTTCTGGTTAGCCGGTCGTGTTTTTATTGTTTGTATAGAAACATCTTTGCGGTCAGCAATTCTGTCAAGGATAATCATCACAAGCCGTTGCTTATGACGTGATCAACGGTGACGTCCGGATGAATTGGGTGCGTTGGCCTTGCATTGCGCGGTTCTGGGCGGCCACCACTGGCATCGCGCCAAGGGCAGCAGGCGCAGGATGCCCCCCGATTTCCCGCCAATCAAGGGGGGAAACGCGTCAAAACACATAAGCGGTCTTGGGGAAAGTGGCGGAGAGACAGGGATTCGAACCCTGGGTCGGCTTGCACCGACAACGGTTTTCGAGACCGCCGCATTCGACCACTCTGCCACCTCTCCGTGGGGGTC
>NCJR01000258.1 GCA_002282555.1 Rhodobacterales bacterium 34-62-10 | reverse complement strand
AAAACCGTCCTGCCACAGCACCTCGACCGCCTTCTCAACAACCGTTGGTGGCCAGCGATGAACCATATCTGCGAGTTTGTGGGGTTCACCGAAGACGACATTGAGCAACTATCGGAGCGGGTCCTGCTCTACTTTTTCAATGGCCCACTGTCGTTCGAAAACGAATAGTGAACAGCCGCGATGTCAGTGCCCTATCGGATTGTCACCTGTTCAAATTGTAACCTTCAAGAGGCTTCTCTCATTCTGAACGGCTACTTCGACTGCAGGGATAGTCAGCGCCGTGAGGCTTCCTTTGGCCGCGAACTCGGGATTTGCCGAGATTGCTGCACAGTGACGCCGATTTGAGCGTCTTCCGGATCGTGATGAATGCGATGAAGCGGAAGAGGCATTCTGGCAGGCTTCTGGCGCAAAAGATCCTTGAGGAAGCAGATTTATCGAAGCTTCAGGAAAAAGAGCCTGAACCAGGAAGCGATTGATCCGTAAAAATGGGAAGATTACCCCCCAAGACTTGCAGGGGAGATTTTTTGCAGCCTTGGCTGCAGCGAGCGCATCTCGATGGATGGGAAAGGCCAGATCCTGTCCAATCAATGGGGAGCAGCTCAATGTGCGCCTCCATCTCTTCCAGCTTGATCTTCAAGTCCGCCGTACGCAGCCTTGATCCAGTCAGTCAATCGCGAGATCGATGCCGCGGGTCAAGGCGTTCTGTATGTTCGGACAGCACCATATCGCACTGCCGTGGCCGAGAGAGGCAATCAGCCCTACACGCAGCATCGGTTTGTCGCTAAAAGCGGTTGACGGAACGCGGATCAGGCAAAAGGGGGCGTCAGTATGGGCGTGGATCGCAGGATCATCGCGACCATTGCGGTGTGTATTGCAGGCATCTGCCTTCTGCCTTTGGTGGGGGTGTTGGCTGCGGCGGTTCTGGGGAATTTGGACACGCTGCGCCAGTTGGCGGATACGGTGCTGCTGGAATACGCGCTGACCACGCTGTTGCTTGTGGTGTTTGTCGCTGCAGGAACGGTGCTGATAGGGGTGACCACCGCTTGGCTGGTCGTGACCTGCGAATTTCCCTTCCGCCGCCTGTTGGAGGGGGCGCTTGTCCTGCCCTTTGCCTTTCCCGCCTATGTTCTGGCTTACGCCTATACGGACATTCTGGACCATCCGGGGATCGTCCAATCGACGCTGCGCGATGTGATGGGGTGGGGGCCGCGAGACTACTGGTTTCCCGAGATCCGCTCGCTGGGTGGTGCGGCCATGATGCTGACGCTGGTGCTTTATCCTTATGTCTATCTTCTGGCGCGTGCTGCTTTTCGGATGCAGGCGGCAAAACCGTTTTATTCGGCGCGGTCGCTTGGGGCGTCACCGCTGAGAGCCTTTCTGCGGATCTGCCTGCCGATCGCACGGCCAGCAGTTGCTGCTGGGGCGCTTTTGGTGACGATGGAGACGATCGCTGATTTCGGCACGGTGGCCCATTTCAGTGTCCGCACCTTCGCCACGGGGATTTACACAAGCTGGATCGGTCTTGCTGACCGAGGGGCTGCCGCGCAACTGTCGCTGGGTTTGCTGTCCTTTGCGTTGCTGGTGGCCGCGTTGGAGCATATCAACCGTGGGCGGGCCAGCTATGCGAGCAAGGGATCGCACCAACCCTTTGTCCGGTTTCGTCTGACGGGCCCGCGCGCCTTTGCCGCGCAGATGGCATGCGCTGTGCCGGTGCTGCTTGGCGCGGTCCTGCCGGCGGTGGCGCTGTTTCTGATGGGGCTGCGGGCGGAACAGGATATCTTCAGCCCGCGGTATCTGGGCTTCATCCAGAATACCTTGAAGCTGGCTGTGCTGGCGGCGCTGATCACCGTAGGGGCTGCGATCGTGCTCAGCACGCATCACCGCCTGTCGCAGCACCATACCGCGGTTGTGCCCTTGTTCATCGCGCGGCTGGGCTATGCTGTGCCGGGCGGGGTGATCGCGGTCGGCTTGCTGGTGCCCTTTGCCACATTCGACAACTGGCTGGACGCGCAGATGCGTGCTGCCTTCGATATGTCGACCGGGCTGCTGGTGACCGGGTCGATCTGGCTGATGCTGACCGCCTACATGATCCGCTTTCTTGCCGCCGCGATCGGTGCCTATGACAGCGGTCTGGCGGCTGTAACCCCGAATATGGATGCCGCCTCGCGGGTGCTGGGCCGCACCGCTTGGGGCACGGTGCGCGCCGTGCATCTGCCGCTGTTGCGACCAGGGTTGCTGACGGCTGTGCTGATTGTCTTTGTCGATACGGTCAAAGAATTGCCCGCGACGCTGATCCTGCGGCCTTTCAACCATGACACGCTGGCGGTGCATGCGTTCCGTCTGGCCTCGGATGAGCGGCTTGGTGCGGCGGCTGTCCCAAGCCTCATGATCGCAGCAATCGGGCTTTTGCCGGTCATTCTGCTTTTGGTGCAGATGGATGACGTGCGGCAGGCGCGCAAATCTTCATCGGCGCTGGCCAAGGGCTGACCCCGGATCAAAGGGGCATGAAAAAGGGCGCCCCGCGGGACGCCCTTTTGTGCGGGATCGCGATGTGGTCGCTTATTTCCAGCCGGATTCGATCAGGATCCGCTGTGCCGCCGCGATGTTGCTGGCGATGTCCGACAGGTCGATCACGTCGGGCCGGAAAATCCCCAGTGCCGCGACGGACGGGGCCAGACCGACACCCGGCACGGCCGGATATTCGTCATTGCCCGACGAGAAATATTCCTGCGCCTGATCCGAGGCCAGATATTCAAGGAACTTGATCGCATTCTCGGAGTTGGGGGCGTTCTTGGCCACGCCGCCGCCCGAGATGTTCATATGCGCGCCGATATCGTTCTGGTTTGGAAAGACCCAACCGATGTTTCCCAGATCGTCCGCGCTCATGGTGCTGTCGCCTTTGCGCAGCGCGCGGGCGTAGTAATAGGTGTTCGACATGGCGATGTCGCATTCGCCCGACGCGATACCGCGCAGCTGATCCGTGTCGCCGCCCTGTGGGTCGCGGGCGAAATTGGCAACCACGGCCTTGGCCCATTCGCCGACAGCCTCTTCACCCAGATGCGCCACGAGACCAGCCGTGATGTTCTGCGTGTAGACGTTCGAGGAGGAGCGGATGCAGATCTTGCCGGCATATTCCGGCTTGGCCAGATCCTGATAGGTGGCGGGCGGGTTGGTCACTTCGGTCTTGTCATAGAACAGGATGCGCGCCCGCTGCGAGAAGGCGAACCACTGGTTGTCGGCATCCTGCAGATAGCCGGGGATGCGTGCCTCGAGGATATCGC
>NCJR01000257.1:2146-7468 GCA_002282555.1 Rhodobacterales bacterium 34-62-10 | reverse complement strand
TTGACCAGTTCCACCTCGCGCTTGGCCGAGACCAGCGGGATCATGATTTCCGGCACGACAGGATCGCCATCCTTGCTGGCCAATATCGTCGCCTCGAATATCGCGCGGGCCTGCATGTCGTAAATCTCGGGCACGGTGATGCCCAGACGCACACCGCGCATCCCCAGCATGGGGTTATATTCGGCCAGCGCCTCGCAGCGCCGGGTCACATCGGACAGGGGCAGATCCAGCGCCTCGGCCAGTTCGCGGTAGCCGGCGCGGTCATGGGGCAGGAATTCGTGCAAAGGCGGATCGAACAGGCGGATGCAGACGGGCTGCCCCTGCATGATGCGGAACAGTTCGGCGAAATCGGCGCGCTGCATCGGCAAGAGGCGGTCCAGCGCGGCGCGGCGGTCCTTGCTGGCATCGGCAAAGATCATCTCGCGCATCACGGTCAGGCGGTCTGCTTCAAAGAACATATGCTCGGTCCGGCACAGCCCGATCCCCTGCGCCTTGAAATTGCGCGCGGTCTGGGCATCGGCGGGCGTGTCGGCATTGGCGCGCACCCCGATATCGCGCACCGCATCGGCCCATTCCATCAGGGTCTGGAAGGCATCGTCCTGCGTGGCTTCCAGCATCGCGGGTTCACCGGCCAACACCTCGCCATTGGTGCCGTCGATGGTCAGGATATCGCCTGCGCGGAATTCGCGGCCATCGGGCGCGGTCAGGGCGTTCTTGCGCAGATTGAAGCGCATGTCGCTGGCGCCCACCACGCAAGGCAGGCCAAGGCCGCGCCCGATCACGGCGGCGTGGCTGGTCATGCCGCCGCGTTCCGTCAGCACGGCGACCGCCGCGTGCATCCCGCGGATATCTTCGGGGCTGGTTTCGCGGCGCACAAGGATACATGGCTCGCCGCGTGCGGCGCTGGCCTGCGCCTCGGCTGCGGTAAAGACGATCCGGCCTGTGGCGGCACCGGGGCTGGCGGCGATACCGCGTGCCAGACGGTCGCGCGGCGCGGTGGGGTCGATCTGGCGGTGCAGCAGTTCATTGAGCGAGCGCGGCTCGATCCTGAGCAGCGCTTCTTCGCGCGGGATGATGCCTTCTTCGGCCAAGGCCACGGCGATGCGCACGGCGGCGCGGGCGTTGCGGGCCACGCGGACGCCATCAAGGATATGGACGCGGCCATTTTCGATGGTGAATTCGGCCTGCATCTCTTCGCGCAGGCGGTGGCGCATGAGGGCGGTATGGGCCTTCAACTCCTCAAACGCTTGCGGCGCCAGTTCCTCGAGCGAGGGGCCACGGGCATCGCGTTCCAGATAGAGCGCGTTTGTTCCGCGTTGCAGCGCGTCGCGGCCCTGACTTTGCGAGAGATACCGCCCGGTGATCTGCTTGTAGCCGGTTTGCGAATTGACCAGCTGGATCACGCCCGAGCCACATTCCCCCTGCCCCAGACCCAGCGCCATCGCCTGCACCACCAGACCCAGCCCCGCATCGGCGGGCGCGCCCTTGGCTTGGCGCAGCAGCCGCGCGGTGGTGCCGGACCAGGCGCGGGCCATCGAGCGCAGCACTTCGGCCAGTTGCACGGCGGGGTCCTGGGGAAATTCCTCCTCGGTCTCATGCTCATAGGCGCGCAGCACCTCGGCTAGACCGTCGGGACCGTCCAGTGTCACATCGTCGAACATGTCCGGGTCCAGCCGGGCCACATGCATCGCATAGCTTTGCACGAAGCGCAGATACATGGCGGCGGCCGCATCCTGCCCCAGTTGCGCGCTCAGATCGGCATAGACGCGGTCGTTCATCCCGATATTGAGCACCGCGCCCGGACCGCCCCAATCGGGGTCCTCGGACGAGGGGCGCACGCAAAGAAGCGGTGTGTTTCCAAAGGGTTCCAGCAGGGCCTTCATGTCCGGCATCTCGCCCGCCGCGATCCGCTGCACCGCGCCGAAACTCAGCGCGACCGTCAGCGGCACCGGCAGGTCCAGCCGGGCCAGCCGTTGCAGGCATTTCGCCCGCCCGCCATGGGTGGTGGCCTTCGATGGGCGTGATGAGGGTCAGGTCGGGATCGTTATGCTGCACTGCGGCGCCTTTCGTATTCAGGTGCAGAATACGCCCGATGCGCCCCAACGCAAGCGTGGCGTTGGGGTTGCTGTCAGAATATTATGACAGTTCTGGCCTAGCCGTCCAGACGGGTCAGGTCGGCCACCGACAGGCAGATGGAGCGGATGCGGCTGAGCAGGTTGAGACGGTTGCGGCGGATCACCGCGTTGTCGGTATTGACCTGCACGGCGGTGAAGAAGGCGTCAATCGGCGCGCGCAGGGCGGCCATGGCGGACATGGCTGTGGCGAAATCCTCAGCCTTCATCGCCGGGGCGATGGTGGATTCGGCTTGGTCGAGGGCGTCGAACAGCGCGCGTTCGGCATCGGTCTGCGCGAATTTGATATCGGCACCGTAGGAATATTCGACGCCGTCTTTTTCCTCGGCTTGGGCGAGGATGTTGGCGGCGCGTTTGAAGCCTTGCAGCAGGTTTTCCCCGTCATCGGTTTTGAGGAAGGCGGCCAGCGCCTCGGCGCGTTTCACCAGCAGGGTGAGGTCGTCGTTACCGGGCACCGCGCCGGAAGGCGCGCCACTTGAATCGGAGAGGCAGGCGTCGATGACGTCGTGGCGGATGCCTTGATCCTTGAGGTAGACCTTGAGGCGGTCGTGGAAGAAGGCGAGGAGGTTTAACGGGATATCAAGCTCTGTGGTGTTTTCTGGCAAGGCGGCGGCATGAGTCGCCGTCAGGACCTTCAATGCCGTCTGGATCAGAGAGAGTTGATTAACCCGCACGCCGTTGCCCAGCACCAGACGGATCACGCCCAGTGCGGCGCGGCGCAGGGCGTAGGGGTCTTTGGAGCCGGTTGGTTTCTCATCAATCGCCCAGAAGCCCGTCAGCGTGTCGATCTTGTCGGCCAGCGCCACGGCGACCGAGATGGGGTGTGTGGGCACGTCGTCGGAGGGGCCAAGCGGTTTGTAATGCATCTCGCACGCCTCGGGCACGCCATCGTCATGGCCTGCGGCAGTGGCGTAATAGCGGCCCATAAGCCCTTGAAGTTCAGGGAATTCGCCGACCATTTCGGATTGCAGATCGGCTTTGGCGACGCGCGCGGCCTCGGCCGCCAGATCGGGTTTTGCGCCCACAAGCGGCGCGATCTCACGGGCCAGCGCCTCGATCCGGGCGACGCGGTCGGCCTGAGAGCCCAGTTTGTTGTGGAAGGTGACGGAAGAAAGGCCCGCGGCCATGCCTTCCAGCCCTTTGGTTTTCACGGTGCGCAGGTCGTTGTCCCAGAAGAAACGCGCATCCGACAGGCGGGCCGACAGCACCTTTTGGTTGCCCGCAAGGATGGTGGCGCCGTGGTCGCGGGTCTCGATATTGGCGACGGTGATGAAGCGTTCGATCCGGCCCGTCTTGGGGTTGCGGACGGAGAAGAATTTCTGGTGTTCGCGCATGCTGGTTTGCAGCACTTCGGGCGGCAGGCCAAGGAAGGCGTCGTCGATGGTGCCCATCAGGACCACGGGCCATTCGACCAGACCCGCGACTTCGGCCAGCAACCCCTGGTCTTGGACCACTTCAAGCCCGTTGGCGAAGGCCTGGCTGGTCGCCTCGGCCCAGATCGTGTCGGCGCGCGCGGCGGGGTCAAGGATGACGCGGTTCTGCTTCAGCTTTGCGGCGTAATCCTCGAAAGAGGATACGGAAAAGCGGCCCTTGCCCATGAAGCGGTGGCCTTCGGTGGTGTTGGTGGCGGTGATGCCGTCCACGGTCAGCGGGACCACGTCGGCGCCCGCCTCATCCGTGAGCAGGCAGAGGATGGATTGCAGCGGGCGGACCCAGCGCAGGGAGCCTGTGCCCCAGCGCATGGATTTGGGCCATGGGAAGGTGCGGATCGCGTGTTCCAGCACCTCGGCCACGATCTCGGCGGCGGGGCGGCCCGGTTTTTCCACCACGGTGAAGAAGACGCGGGTCTTGCCGACGTCGCGTTCTTCCAACTGGTCGCGGGTCAGGCCCGCGCCGCGCAAAAAGCCGTCGATCGCCTGTTCCGGCGCGTCCACGCGGGGGCCTTTGCGTTCTTCGCGCAGGGTGGGCGAGTTGGCCAAAAGCCCCTCGATGGCCAGCGTCAGGCGGCGCGGGGTCGAAAAGGCGGCGGCGCCGGCATAGGTCAGACCGGCCTCGACCAGCCCGTTGGTCACGAGTTTGCGCAGATCATCCGCCGCGCGGGTCTGCATGCGGGCGGGGATTTCCTCGGAGAAGAGTTCAATCAGAAGATCGGGCATGGATCGGTTTCCTTGCGGATGTATTCAGTGCGCCTGCGGCGGAGATCAGTTTGCCTCCGGCGGGGGGGGCGGGCAATCGGCGGGGGCGGGCTGTCCGTCAAACACCACTTCGCCGCAGCGGTTGATCTGATGCCAGACAAAACCGCGCCCATCGGACATCACGGCGATGATACGGTCGATGCCGTAGCGGATGTTTTCGGTGCCCATATAGGCGCGGGCCTCGCCTGCCTCCAGAGCGGCACCGAGTTCGCGCGCGTCGAAACAGTCGAACCATTCCGGCGCCAGAAGCGGCACGGCCCCCTGATAGGTCTGATAGGTCGCGGTCAGGGCATCCTGCGTGAGGTCGGTGGCGAAACAGGCGCGGTAGCGGATCGGGCTGCTGTCGGAATCGATGGCCTGAAAATCACGGTGCGGCAGCGGTTCGGGCTTGCCCGTGGCCAGCGAGGTCGCCTGCACATCCGCAGGGCCGGAGGCCGCGATTTCATCGTAATAGGCATAGACCTGCAGGTAATACATCGCCCCGCCGCCGATCACCGAGCAGACAAGGATAAGAAGCGTCAGAAACTTGCCCATTTACGCGGCCCACCCACCAGCTTCGGTTTGCACGAAAGCATCGGCACATTGTTTGGCCAGCGCGCGGACGCGGCCGATATAGGCCTGCCGTTCGGTCACGGAAATCACGCCGCGCGCGTCGAGCAGGTTGAACAGATGGCTGGCCTTGATGCACTGATCATAGGCGGGATGCGCCATGATGATGCGGCGTCCGGTCTTGGGGTCATCGGCGGGCACGGCCAGAAGGCGGGCACATTCGGCCTCGGCATCCTCGAAATGCCGCAGAAGCATCTCGGTGGTGGCGGCGTCGAAGTTATGGCGGCTGTATTCCTGTTCGGTCTGGCGGAACACATCGCCATAGGTCAGCGGAATGGGCGCCGACGGGTCATTATAGGGCATGTCCATGACATGGGCCACGCCCAGCACATACATGGCCAGACGTTCCAGACCATAGGTCAACTCGCCCGAGACAGGGTGGCAAT
>NCJR01000257.1:0-2136 GCA_002282555.1 Rhodobacterales bacterium 34-62-10 | reverse complement strand
TGGCCGCCAACCTGCTGGAAATAAGTGAATTGCGACACTTCCATGCCGTCGCACCACACTTCCCAGCCCAGACCCCAAGCGCCAAGGGTGGGGGATTCCCAGTCATCCTCGACAAAGCGGATATCATGCAGGTCCATGTCGATGCCGATGGCGGCGAGGCTGCCGAGATAGAGCGCCTGAAGATCGGGCGGGCTGGGTTTGATCAGGACCTGATACTGGTAATAATGCTGCAACCGGTTCGGGTTTTCGCCATAACGCCCATCGGTGGGGCGGCGCGAGGGCTGCACATAGGCGGCGGCCCATGATTTTGTGCCCAGACTGCGCAGGGTGGTGGCGGGGTGGAAGGTGCCCGCGCCGACCTCCATGTCATAGGGTTGCATCACGGCGCAGCCTTTGGAGGCCCAATAGGTCTGAAGCCGCAGGATGATCTCCTGAAAGCTGCGCGGTGTGCTTTCTGACTGTGCCATGGCCTGTCCGACCTTTCCAAGAAGATGCTGCCGCGACCGACCCGGCCCCTTTTGGGCGCCGCTCAAATCGCGCGCCCTACCTACGGTTCGCCGCGCATGGGGTCAATCACGCTATCACGCATTATTCGGGTGCATGTAGGGCTGGATTTGCTAAAACACCCCCTGAGCAGCCCGTTAAGGGCAAAAATGCACACGCATGCATGAACGCATTGGGCAGGGACTTATTATTACATGCTGAGACATCTTGTAGCGGTTGTGACCTTCACGCTGATCCTTGCCCGCGCCGCTGTCGCGCAACAGGAGATCGTCTGGGTCCAGATCGAGGCGCAACCCACGCTGGCCGAGGCGACGGCGCGCGCGCAGGCCTATGCCGCCGACTTGCCGGATGTGAACGGGTTCGCCCTGTCGAGCGGCTGGTATGCGGTGGCGCTTGGCCCTTATACGCGCCCCGATGCCGAGCAGGTGCTGCGCGTCTATCGGGCGGAGGGGGCGATCCCGAATGACAGCTATATCGCCTTGAGCACCAGTTTCCGGCAGCAATTCTGGCCGGTGGGGGCGGATCTGCTGGGCCTGCCCGCCCCTGCCCTGCCGCCTGTGGCACCCGAGGCGGCGCCGCTGGTGCAGGACGCGGCCCCGCTGGTGACGGATGAGGCGGGGATACCGCAGCCGCCCTTGCCGGACGAATCCCCCAACGAGGCCCGCGCGAGCGAGGCGTTGCTGAGCGCCGAGGCGCGCGAGGCGTTGCAGATCGCGCTGAAATGGGCCGGATTTTATGACGGGCCGATTGACGGGGCTTTCGGGCGCGGCACCCGCGCGTCGATGGCGGCATGGCAGGCGGCCAACAGTATCGAGCCGACCGGCATCCTGACCACGCTGCAGCGCGAGACCTTGCTGGGGCAGTATAATGCGGTGCTGGAGGGGCTGGACCTGCAGATGGTGCGCGACGCGCGGGCCGGGATCGAGATGATGCTGCCGCTGGGTGTGGTGGCCTTTGACCGGATCGAGCCGCCCTTCGTGCATTACGAGGCGAGCGGGGATATCGATGCGCGGGTGTTGCTGATCAGTCAGGACGGTGACCGGGGCACGATGTTCGGGCTTTATGACATCATGCAGACGCTGGCGATCGTGCCGCTGGAGGGCCCGCGCGAGCGGCGCGAGGACGGGTTCACGCTGATCGGTCAGGGGGGCGATTTCGTCTCGCATACCGAGGTGAGCCTGCGTGACGGGCAGATCAAGGGTTTCACGCTGGTCTGGCCCGCCGGGGACGAGGATCGCCGGTTGCGGCTGTTGGGCGAGATGCAGAAGAGCTTTGCGCGGATCGACGGTGTGCTGAGCTTTGCGGCAGGCGGGGCGAGCGAGCAGCGGATCGACCTGGTGTCCGGGCTGGAGGTGCGCAAGCCCAAGCTGACGCGGTCGGGGTTCTTTGTGGATGCGACCGGCACGGTGGTGACGACCACGGATGCCGTGGCCGGATGCGCGCGGATCACGCTGGACAATGATGCCACGGCGCAGGTTCTGGGCACGGATGCGGGGTTGGGGATCGCGGTGCTGCGGCCTGATGTGCCCCTGGTGCCCGGTGCCACGGCCCTGTTCCAGACGGCGATGCCGCGGTTGCAGTCCGAGATTGCGGTGGCGGGGTTTTCCTATGGTGGCATCCTGAGCGCGCCGA
>NCJR01000256.1 GCA_002282555.1 Rhodobacterales bacterium 34-62-10 | reverse complement strand
ACTGGCCTACTGGACAGATGGCCGCCTGGTCAGCCGCGCCGGGGAACTGTTTGCCCCGGCCAATCCGGAAGTTGCGGGCAAGCTGCCCCGGTTGGCAGGGCCTGACGAGCGGGTGCGAGATGTCATCGGCATGGCCCGCACACTCAGCGTCAGGTTCCCCTGCGGCCCCCCTCCCCCCGGCTGCGGAAACGGCAACTCTCCCGTCTGTGCCGCGTGGATCGCCTTGAACAGCCGGTCGTCAAAAAATTGGATCCGCTTTGCCCGGACCGGCATCTGGGCATCATGCTGGCGCTTGATGCCTGCGGCCATGACCTCGTCATAGGCGCTGCGCATCCCGTAGAGCTTGAGGTTGCCCATCAGGTCTAAGATTTGGGTGCGTTCCATATTGGCTTGTCCTCCTGAGGCTGTCGTAGCGTGCGCAGTCGGCCACGGGTTCGTGGGTCAGGCGCAGCGCGGTGGGGGTCAGTAGAAGTGGTGGTGGGGTCGGGTCACGTCGTCGCGCAAGGATGTTGATGACGACCGGCGCGGAATGAACGCCCTGATCCACGGCTTCGCGGCAGGCGGCTTCGACGGCTTGCAGCCCGTCATCTGGCACGCAGCTCAGGATTTGGACCATCTGCCGATCTCCATCATCGCTGCCCTTCAGCTTGCGTCGGATCGCGGCCATTGCAGGCGGAAGCACCCAGTCCTTGAATGGGGCGCCATTGCGCAGCGCGCCAGGTTTGCGTGCCAGAACAGGCACATAGTGCCATGGATCGTAGACCGTCTGGCCCCGTCCGAAGGCGCGAGCGTGCTCTCCGACCACCACGCCATCCTGCCGGATGACGATGCGCTCAGCATAGGCATGCACATCGACTGGACGGCCGACTGCCGCATGCGCCACCTTAACCGTCACCGTAACACCCAAGATCACAACGATCTCGTGGCTCCAGTCGAACTGAAAAGCCTCGCCGGGCGCATAGTAGAGCGGCACATAGGCTTCCGCCGTCACCGCTCCCCGGTTCTGCGACCAGCTCTTCGCAAACCGGCGAACGGCATCATACCCACCCTCATATCCGAGCCCGCGCAACTCCTCGAAGATCCGGATCAGGGTCAGCCGTTCACGCAACGGCTTGTTCGCATTGGCCGACAGAAATTGCTCGAGCTGTCCCTGCCAGGGCCCGATCCGCGGCATCGGTTGCCGCTCGCGCTCATAGCTGAAGTCAGTCTCGTCCGTCCGCAGGATTTTGCGCACAGTATTCCGCGACACGTGCAGTTCACGCACGATCTTCTTCACAGACCACTTCTGGACGTAGTAGGCCCGCCGGACCCGTGAAATCGTATCCACCCGCTTCATCCCTCTCTCCGCTCGCTGCCTCGCAACGAACGGTTTGACAGAATATCAGGGGGGTCAAAATTGCATGCCGATCCCCCGCCCTAAGGGGTCAAAATTGCACGCCGAAACACATTCGTATGTGTGTAACCGCCCGGTTGGCACCGCGGTTGATCAGGCGGCCTTTGCCTGAGCGGTAGCCAGGGGCACCCAGTTCCAAGGCAGGAGCTCGTCGAGCCGGTTGATTTTGTGGTCTTGGATGCGGTCGAGCACGTCGGCGAGATAGGCCTGCGGATCGAGTCCGTTCAGCTTGGCCGTCTCGATGATTGTCATGGCACGCGCCAGCGTTTCGCCGCCGGTGTCGGCGCCCGCGAAGAGCCAGTTCTTCCGGCCGATGCCAATCGGGCGCAGGGCGCGCTCTGCCGGATTGTTGTCGATGGCCACGCGACCATCGGTGAGGAAGAGGCTGAACGAGGCGCGACGGGCCAGCCCATAGCGGAACGCGCGGGCCAGATCTCCCTTGCCGGGGATCCGCGTGAGCTGGCTCTCGGACCAGGCGAAGAAGGCCTCGACCTTCGGAGCACTGTGCGTCTTCCGCGCGGCAAGGCGGATATCGGCGGGCTGCCCGTTTATCTCGCGCTCGATGTCGTAGAGCGCGCCGATACGGTCGAGCGCCTCGCGCGCGATGGCGGATTTCGTCTTGTCCCATTCGTCGTGGAAGTCGCGCCGCAGATGCGCCCAGCAGGATGCCTCCTGCAGACGGGGCCTGCCGTCGGGATCGGGTTCGTAAAGCTTGGCATAGCCCTTGTAGCCATCGGCCTGCAGGATGCCGCGGGTCTGGGCCAGATGGCTTTGGACATGCTCTTGCTTCCAATCCGGGGCGAAGCGGTAGACCGCCCCCGGTGGCGCAGTCCCTGCCCAAGGTCGCGGATCGCGAACATAGGCCCAGATCCGTCCCTGCTTTACCCCCTTCCCGAGGCCACGGTCCTTGATGGACCGGTCCAAAACCCGGATCGGGGTGTCGTCAGCGTGGAGAAGGTCGCTGGCCATCACATCGGCCTCGATCCGTTCGACCAGCGGCGCCAGCACCTTCATCGCGCGCCCACACCAGTCGACCAACGTGCTGTCCGGAATGTCGGCCCCCATCCGGGCGAAGATCTCGTTCAGGCGATACAAGGGAAGATGGTCATCGAACTTGGACACGAGGATCCAGGCCAGGAGCGCCGCGCTCGCCATGCTGCCCGGGATGGGACGGCTGGGTGCAGGCGTCTGCACCATCTTTTCGCAACGACGGCAGGACTTCTTCAGCCGCGCGATCTGCAGGACCTTCAGTTGTGCCGCGACCAGATCGAGCATCTCGCTCATGTCCTCGCCCACGAGGCGCAGGTCACCACCGCAATCCGGGCAGCAGCTGCCCGGGTCGATCTCGCGCCGCTCGCGTGGGGTCATTGCCGACACACGGGGGCGACGGCGCGGCTTGCCCCCGTCGATGTCACCGGTCGTGATGACCTCAAGGGCGGCATCCGCCTCGTCTTCGTCCGCCGAGGCGGTGACGCTTTCGGCGCTGGCGATCAGCAGATCCTCGAGCGCCAGTTCGAGCTGTTCGATCTCGCGCTCGATCTTCTCCGAAGACTTGCCGAAGGCCTGTTTCTTGAGCTTCGCGATCCGCATACGCAGCGTCTGGATGAGAAGGTCATGCGCCCGGATTGTCGCTGACATCTTGGCGTTTTCCGCCTGCAAGGCGACAATCATCGCTTTCAGTGCAGCGGGATCTTCGGGGAGGATGGGCGCGTCGCTCGACATAGCACCACCTACCATATTCGATCAGAAAGCGCCATAAAAACAAGGAGTTTCAGGCGGATAAATCACCCAACCCGGGCAGGTGGCGCGCCCCAATCCGGCCGTCGCCAGTCGATGCCCTCCCACAACATTGCCAGCTGCGCCGAGGTCAGCCGCACCGCCCCCGAACTGGTGTTCGGCCAGGGAAAGCGCCCGCGCTCAAGGATCTTGTA
>NCJR01000255.1 GCA_002282555.1 Rhodobacterales bacterium 34-62-10 | reverse complement strand
CCGACGCGGTCCAGTTGCGCCTCATCCAGCCAGTCGAGGAGGGTCTGGAACTCGGCTTCCGTCTCGCCGGGGTAGCCGACGATGAAGGTGGAGCGCAGGGTGATATCGGGGCAGATGGTGCGCCAAGCGGCGATCTCGTCCAGCGTTTTGGCCGCCGCAGCAGGGCGGGCCATGCGGCGCAGCACATCCGGGTGCGCGTGCTGGAAGGGGATGTCGAGATAGGGGAGCACGCCGGATGACGGATCGGCCATGAGCGGGATCAGGTCGCGCACATGCGGGTAGGGGTAGACGTAATGCAGGCGGACCCATGCGCCCAGTGTCCCCAGATCGCGGGCGAGATCGGTGATATGGGCGCGGTGGCCGTTGGCGGTGGCGTGTTTGATATCGACGCCGTAGGCGGAGGTATCCTGCGAGATGACCAGGAGTTCCTTGACGCCGTTTTGCACCAAGCGTTCGGCTTCACGCATGACCGCATGGGCGGGGCGGCTGACAAGGCGGCCGCGCATGTCGGGGATGATGCAGAATTTGCACTTGTGGTTACAGCCCTCGGATATCTTGAGGTAGCTGTAATGGCGCGGCGTCAGGGACACGGCCGATGCGGGCAAAAGGTCGATGAAGGGATCGGGCTGGGGGGGCACGGCGCGGTGGACGGCGTCCAGCACCGCCTCGTATTGATGGGGGCCGGTGACGGCGAGGACGCGTGGATGTGCGCCGGTGATGTAGTCGGGCTCGGCCCCCAGACAGCCGGTGACGATGACGCGGCCGTTTTCCGCCAGGGCTTCGCCGATGGCATCGAGGCTTTCGGCCTTGGCGCTGTCGAGAAAGCCGCAGGTGTTCACGATCACCGCATCGGCGCCGGAATAATCGGGGCTGATGGCGTAGCCTTCGGCGCGCAGGCGGGTCAGGATGCGTTCGCTATCCACCAGCGCCTTGGGGCAGCCGAGGCTGACCATGCCGATGGTGGGCTGGCCGGGGCGGGGGGCGTCCGTGATCAGCGCGCGGGGCGCGAGGTCGGGGCGCAGGCTGGGCGGATTGGGGCTGGCTGGGTTCTGGGTCATGGCGCGCGTATACTGCGGTTTGCCTGACTGTGGAAGTGTGCGGTTGCATCATCTGTGCAGGCGGGCAGAGCGGAATGCGGGCGCTGCGGGAGAGGTTGGATTTTGAGTATTTGCAGAACGATGAAGGGGGGGTGGAGAGGGGCTTTCGTCGTTCGGGGCTGTGCCTGACGGGGGTTTCGGCTATATCCGCCTTAAAGGGCACTGACTTCGGCGGTGCTGTGCTGAAAGCTGATGTCCATGTTCCGTTTCTTTGAAAATCTGGTCGATCCCTATGGGCCTTACCCGGAGAAGGACCATCCGCCACAGACCTTGTGGCGGTTCATGCTGGATTATGCGCAGCCGTTCAAACGGGTGTTCTGGATCACCGGCATCACATCCGTGCTGGTGGCGGCGGTCGAGATTGCGCTGATCTGGGTGATGGGCTGGATTGTCGATCTGTTGCAGGGTGATCCGGGCCGCGTTTGGGCCGAGCATGGCACCATGCTGATCGCGCTGGTGGTGTTCATCCTGATCCTGCGGCCCGCGATTCAGGCGGCGAATGTCTTGCTGCTGAACAATACGATTCTGCCCAATTTCGGCACGCTGATCCGCTGGCGCGCGCATGCCCATGTGTTGCGCCAATCAGTGGGCTGGTTCGAGAATGATTTTGCGGGCCGCATCGCCAACCGGATCATGCAGACGCCGCCTGCGGCGGGTGAGGCGGTGTTTCAGGTCTTTGACGCCATCACATTCTCGATCGCCTATGTCGTGGGGGCGGTGGTGATTTTGGGGCAGGCCGATCCTCGGCTGATGTTGCCGCTGCTGGTCTGGCTGGTGGCCTATGCCGCGTTGATGCGCTGGGCGATCAAGCGGGTGCAGCCTGCGTCGGAGGCCGCGTCGGACGCGCGCAGTGCGGTCACAGGGCGCGTCGTGGACAGTTACACCAATATCCATTCGGTCAAGATGTTCGACCAGCACGGGCGCGAACTGGCCTTTGCGCGCGAGGCGATCGAGGCGGCGCGCATCACCTTTCAGGCCGAGATGCGGCTTTATTCCAAGATGGATTTCGGTCTGGTCTTTCTGAACGGTCTGCTGATCGTGGGGGTTGTCGGCTGGGCCATCTGGCTGTGGATGCAGGGGCAGGCCAGCGTGGGGGCGGTCGCGGCGGCGACGGCGCTGACGCTGCGGTTGAACGCGATGACCGGCTGGATCATGTGGGCGCTGACCACGTTTTTCCGCCAATTGGGTGTGGTGGCCGAAGGGATGCAGACCATCGCGCAGCCCATCACCCTGCCGGATGCGCCGGATGCGGTGCCGCTGACGGTGACAAAGGGCGAGATCGTGATGGAGGGGCTGCGCCACAGCTATGGCCGCGCCAAGGGCGGTTTGGAGCAGGTCAATCTGGTGATCGCACCCGGTGAAAAGGTGGGGCTGGTGGGGCGGTCCGGTGCGGGCAAATCCACGCTGATGAAGCTGTTGTTGCGGTTTTATGCGGCGGAAGGCGGGCGCATCCTGATCGACGGGCAGGACATTGCGCATGTCACGCAATCCAGTCTGCGTGCCCATATCGGGATGGTGCAGCAGGATAGCGCGCTGTTGCACCGGTCGGTCCGCGACAACCTGCTTTATGGTCGCCCGGACGCGACCGAGGATGATATCCGCCGTGCCGCCGCCCAAGCCCAAGCGCTTGAGTTCATCGAAGGGCTGGAGGATGGCGCGGGGCGGCGCGGGTTTGACGCGCAGGTGGGCGAACGCGGGGTGAAACTGTCCGGTGGGCAGCGCCAGCGGATCGCGCTGGCCCGCGTGATCCTGAAGAACGCGCCGATCCTGCTGCTGGATGAGGCGACGAGTGCGCTGGACAGCGAGATCGAGGCGGCGGTGCAGGACACGCTTTACGGCATGATGGCGGGCAAGACCGTGATCGCGATTGCCCACCGCCTGAGCACGATTGCGCAGATGGACCGGATCGTGGTGCTGGACCGGGGCCGGATCGTCGAGGAGGGCGCGCATGCCGAGCTTTTGGCGGCGGGGGGGCTTTATGCGGCGCTTTGGGCGCGGCAGTCGGGCGGGTTTCTGGCTGATGATCTGGAGGAAGGGGCAGTCTGAGTGTTGTCCTCGGTGCGGGCACCGCTTTGGGCCACCGCTTTGGCCTTGACGCCTGTGGCGATTCCGCCTAATCACCCCGAACGGAATTCGGGGCGCTGCCTGTGGCGGTGCCCTCATGTGTTGAAGGCGCCCGACGCGCCCCTGATCAAGACGAGGATAAAGCCATGTCGCGCCGCTGCGAAC
>NCJR01000254.1 GCA_002282555.1 Rhodobacterales bacterium 34-62-10 | reverse complement strand
GATTGAAAAGGCGCGCGCAGGTCAATATCCTGCGGGCTGCGGGCAAAGAAGGGACGCGGGGTATGAAGCTGTTTGTAGGGCTGGGCAATCCGGGTGCGAAATATGCGGGGAACCGGCACAATATCGGCTTCCTGGCGCTGGACGCGATTGCGGGCGCGCATGGGTTTGCGCCGTGGCGGGCCAAGTTTCAGGGGCAGATCTGTGAGGGGACGTTGGGTGGCGTGCGGGTGGTGCTGCTGAAGCCCGAGACGTTCATGAACCTGTCGGGGCAGTCGGTCGGCGAGGCGATGCGGTTTTTCAAGGTCGAACCTGCGGATGTGACGGTGTTTCATGATGAGCTGGATCTGGCCCCCGGCAAGATCAGGCTGAAGCAGGGGGGCGGGCATGCGGGGCATAACGGGCTGCGGTCGATCCATGGGCATATCGGTGAGGATTATGCGCGGGTGCGGCTGGGGATCGGGCATCCGGGGCACAAGGACCGGGTGGCGGGCTATGTGCTGTCGGATTTCGCATCGGCGGATCAGGCGTGGCTGGACGACATGATGCGCGGCATTGCGGAGGGTGCGCCGATGCTGGCGGCTGGCGAGGGGCCGAAGTTCCTGAACGCGGTGGCGCAGCGGATGGTCCCGGCGCGGCCTGAAAAGCCTGCCGCTGTGACGACGGAAGCACCCAAGGCGGCCCCCGCGCCGGAGCCTGACACGCGTAACCCGTTGGAGCGGTTGATCGACCGTTTCCGCTGATTGTCTTGAGGATTATCAACATGCGTTCGTTGTTGAAATGGGCCCTGCGCGCCGTGGCGATGCTGATACTGGCCGCTGTGGTGCTGGGCGTGTGGAAGCGCGAGGAGATTGCGCGGCTTTTGGCGGTGAACTCGCTTTTCGCTGAGGACAAGATCGTGGGCAATTTCAGCGGGATGGACCGATTGTTCCTGACCGTGCCCATGGCGCGCGGGGATGGGGCTGTGAGCCCCCTGCCCCAAGGTGCCGCCATGGTGCCGCCGGAGGGGATGGAGGACTGGATCCGCGCGCGCGCAGTCACGGCGCTTGTGGTGCTGAAGGATGGCGAGATACGGCATGAAAGCTATCATCTTGATACCACGCCGACAGATCGTCGGATCAGCTGGTCGGTGGCGAAATCATACCTCTCGGCGCTGATGGGGATCGTGCTGGAAGAGGGCGCGATTGACAGTCTGGATGATCCGGTGACGAAATATGTGCCCGTGCTGGCGGGCAGCGCCTATGACGGAGCGAGCATCCTGAACGTGTTGCAGATGGCCAGCGGCGTTGCGTTCGACGAGGATTATCTGGACTTCAATTCGGATATCAACCGCATGGGGCGGGTGCTGGCGCTGGGGCAGTCGATGGACGGGTTTGCCGCAGGGCTGACCGAAACCTTTGTGGAACCGGGGCAGCAGTGGCAATATGTGTCCATCGATACCCATGTGATCGGCATGGTGATCGAGGGTGCGACCGGGCGAAGTATCCCTGATCTGATGCAGGAAAAGCTGATCGCGCCGATGGGGTTGGAGGCAGAGCCGCTGTACATCACGGACGGGCATGGCACGGCTTTCGTGCTGGGCGGGTTGAACCTGACGACGCGGGATTATGCGCGGTTCGGGCAGATGTATTTGCAGATGGGCGAGTGGAACGGGGCGCAGATCGTGCCGATGGACTGGGTCGCCGCGTCGACCGAACCCTCTGCCCCGACCGAGCCGGGGGCCGAGCAATACGGGTTGCAATGGTGGATGGCCCCGGATGCGCCCGAGGGTGAATATTACGCGCGCGGCATCTATGGGCAGTATATCTATGTCAATCGCGCGCGCGGCGTGGTGATCGCGGCCAATGGCGCGGATCGCGGGTTTCGCACAGCGGGCGCCAATGATCAGATGATTGCCATGTTCCGCCGCATCGCGGATGCTATGTAGGACAGGGCAGGTCCCAACAGATGAGAGGTCGTGATGGTTCTGGACAAATACGCGTCGATCAATGTGCTGGGCGATACGCTGCAACCTTGCTCTTTCAATCCGGTGACGGGGTTTTTCCGCGACGGGCATTGCAATACCTGCGCCGAGGATCAGGGCAGTCACACGGTCTGCGCGATCATGACGGCGGAATTTCTGGCCTGGTCGAAATATGTGGGCAATGACCTGAGCACGCCGCGCCCGGAATTCGGCTTTGCCGGGTTGAAGCCCGGCGATCACTGGTGCCTGTGCGCGGGGCGGTTCCTGCAGGCGGTGGATGAGGGCTGCGGGCCGCGCATCAATCTGGATGCCACGCATCAAAGCGCACTGGAGATCGTGCCGCTGGAGGTTCTGGTCCGACACGCCCTGCCCGAGTAACGCGCGGCGGATTTGAGTATTTATGGAACAGTGAAGCCGGGAGGGGTGACCGTCCCGGCTTCATCGTTCTTCAAATACTCAAAATTCAGACCTTCATGTCAAAGCCCAGGTGTTTGGCGACAGTGAAGATGTCCTTGTCGCCGCGACCGCACATGTTCATCACGATGATATGGTCGGCGGGCAGATCGGGCGCGATTTTGGCGACATGGGCCAATGCGTGGCTGGGTTCCAGGGCGGGGATGATGCCTTCGAGGGCGCAGGAGAGCTGAAACGCCTCCAGTGCCTCTTTATCCGTGATGCTGACGTATTTGGCGCGGCCGATATCGTGCAGCCAGCTATGTTCCGGGCCGATGCCGGGGTAGTCGAGACCTGCGGAGATGGAGAAGCCCTCAAGGATCTGGCCGTCCTCGTCCTGCAGCAGATAGGTGCGGTTGCCGTGCAGCACGCCGGGGCGCCCGCCGGTGAGGGAGGCGCAGTGCTGCATGGTTTCGTCCACGCCTTTGCCGCCCGCCTCGACCCCGATGATGTTCACGGATGGATCATCGAGGAAGGGGTAGAACAGGCCCATGGCGTTGGAGCCGCCACCGATGGCCGCGATCACGGTATCGGGCAGGCGGCCTTCGCCTTCTTGTTCGGCCAGTTGCCAGCGGACTTCCTTGCCGATGATCGACTGGAAGTCGCGGACCATCGCCGGATAGGGGTGCGGGCCTGCGACGGTGCCGATGCAATAGAAGGTGTCGCGCACATTGGTGACCCAGTCGCGCAGCGCGTCGTTCATCGCGTCCTTGAGCGTGCCGCGACCCGAGGTGACGGGCACGACTTCGGCGCCCAGCAGACGCATGCGGAACACGTTGGGGGCCTGACGTTCGACATCATGCGCGCCCATGTAGACGATGCATTTCAGGCCGAATTTGGCGCAGACGGTGGCGGTGGCCACGCCGTGCTGCCCGGCACCGGTTTCGGCGATGATGCGGGTTTTGCCCATGCGCCGCGCCAGGA
>NCJR01000023.1 GCA_002282555.1 Rhodobacterales bacterium 34-62-10 | reverse complement strand
GACCTCGGCGCGCGCGTCGAACCCTTCCACAACCTCAACCAGCTTGGCCGAAGCGCGGGCATGCAGGCCCTTCTCATTGATGATCTTCAGGCTGCGGTGAACGATATCCGACATGAAATTCTCAGTCCGTGCTTATGTTCTGGCTGTCAATATACTTGCGACCCGCCTCCAGCGCGTTGCGCACGGCATCGCCGATCGGCAGGTGGCGGCTTTTGGCCAATTTGATCAGCATCGGCAGGTTCGCGCCATAAAGAATACGGCGGTCATCCGGCGCGCAGGCGCGCAGTGACAGGTTGCTGGGCGAGCCGCCGAACATGTCGGTCACCACGACAACACCGGTGCCGGTATCGACGGCATCTGCGGCCTCCATGATTTCCTGCTGCTTCTGGGCGCGATCATGATCAGCTTCGATCGAGATGGCCAGAATCCCCTTCTGCTTGCCCACCACATGCTCGACCGCTGCCAGATATTCCCGGGCAAGACCACCATGCGCAACGATCACGATCCCGATCACGGATGCCTTCCTTCAGTTTCTCGTTATGCCGGCCCCGGGCCGACCACCTGGCAAAGAGGCATCACGACGCTCCAGTTCGCGATGTCTTATTGACACTTGCCAGCCATCCTTAGCAAGAGCCAAGGCCAGCTTTTCTGCCATGGCCACAGACCTGTGTTGCCCGCCCGTGCACCCGAAACCGATGGCGAAATGCGATTTGCCCTCGTCCCGATAGGCCGGAAGCAGCATCTGCGTCAGGTCCAGCACCTTGGCAAAAAACGGTGCTTCGCGTGCGTCGGCCACGATATGTGCGGCGACATCCGGGTCCCGCCCATCCCGCGGCCGCAGGGCAGCATCCCAATAGGGATTGCGCAGGAAACGGCAGTCCAACACCATATCCATCCCACGCGGCATGCCCCGCTTGTAAGAGAATGAATTGATCGTCACCGACAGATGCCGCCCTGCAGTGCCCGCAAACATCCGCTCGATCTCGGCGCGCAATTCATGCGGGGTCAGATCAGAGGTGTCTATCACGCTGTCGGCGCGCGCCCGGATCGGCACCAGCAGATCAATCTCGCGTGCGATACCCACATCCGGGCTTTCGGCGGGTGCCATCGGGTGACGACGCCTTGTTTCGGAATAGCGCCGCTCCAACACGTCGCTGCGGCTGTCCAGATACAGCAACTCCGGGTCCAGCCCCGGCATCTGGCCCAGCGTATCAATCGTCTCGATCAGGGCGTTGGTCGAAAAATCGCGATTCCGCACGTCCAGCCCCAAGGCCAGAGGGCGCGGCAGGGGCGGCCCATCCAAAAGGCGTGGCAACATCGACAGGGGCAGGTTGTCGATCGCCTCGAAACCCAGATCCTCCAGCGCATTGATCGCAGTGGATCGCCCGGCGCCCGACGGTCCTGTCACCAGAACCACACGCTGGCCGCCACGCGGTCTGTCCTGCCCCTGTGTCTCGCTCGTCATCGTCACGCGTTCCAAGCCCTCATGCGCTGCGCCCACCCTTAAGATATTGCAGGATCGCCGCAGGAAAAGCAGGGCTATCGACCATGTGAACCAAAGGCAGGTTCTGACCCAGCACAGTCATGTACTGTCGTTCCGGCAAACGGATCACCTCGGTCTGGTCAAGATCCACCACAAGCACCACCGGTACGGGTCCCACAGCTTCAGCCGTCAACAGACCGATCCCCCGCGCCTCGATCAAACCGCGCAGAGCCAGCGGCGCATCAGCAAGCACGCGCGGCCCATCGCCGCCATCCTCCAGATACAGACAGGTGCGGTCATCCGCCACCAGATCGGCCCCAAAACCCATAAGGCGCAGGGCAAGCCCGGATTTTCCCCGTCCCGAGGCACCAAGGATCAGAACCGCGCGGCCATCAAGGGACACGCAACTGGCGTGCAAGACAAGCGGCGCCTCGTCGGTCGATCTGATTTCTGCCTGCGGGCCAGCAGGCATCTCAGACCGGCAGACCCACGACAAAACGCGCACCAAGCGGTTCCGAGGTCGGGTCCGCATCCGTGGGACGGATATTCTCGGCCCAGATCACCCCGTCATGCGCCTCGACGATCTGCTTCGAGATGGCCAGACCAAGGCCGGAATTGTTGCCGAATTGTCCAGCGGGGCGTTCCGAATAGAACCGTTTGAACACCTTTGTCAGGGCCTGCTCCGGGATACCGGGGCCGGTGTCTTCGACCACGATCAAAACGCGGTTCTCGCGTTGACGCGCCCAGACACGGATGGCGTCGCCATCTTCACAAAAGCTGATGGCATTGGTGATCAGGTTCACGAAAACCTGCGCCAGACGCGCCTCAAGCCCGTGGATGATGATCGGCTTCTCGGGCAGATCCGTGATGAAATCGATCCCCTGACCTCGGGCCTCCTGCCCCAGATACTCACTCAGGTTGCCCAGCATCTTCAGAAGATCAAAGGGTTCCTGCTCTTCCTTGACCAATTCGCTGTCCAGCCGCGAGGCGTTCGAGATGTCAGACACCAGACGGTCCAGACGACGCACGTCATGCTCGATCACTTCCAGTAGCTTTTCGCGCTGATCGTCCCGTTTGGCCACGCGCAAGGTACCCACCGCAGAGCGCAACGACGCCAATGGGTTCTTGATCTCGTGTGCCACATCCGCTGCGAACTGTTCGTTTCCGTCAATCCGGTCGTAAAGCGCCGACACCATGCCGCGCAGCGCGCCGGACAATCGGCCAATCTCATCGGGTCGCGCGGTCATGTCAGGGATACGGATGCGCCCATTGGCCGCCTTGCGCCGGTCACGATCACGGCCAATCTCGGCAGCGGCGGCAAGATCCGAGATCGGATTGGCAATGGTCGAAGCCAGAACGATGCTCAGCCCAATCGAGACCAGTGTCGCAATCAGGAACATCTGCAACACGCGCTCGCGCTCGCCCCGCACCAGCGTGTCGATCTCGCCACCTGCACTGACAAGTGCCACGGCGCCGGCCGGCGTGCCGTCGCGCAAAATCGGGCTTGCGACGGTAAAAGTGGTCAAACCCGTAGTATCATGCGCGGTCGCATAGGTTGTACCACGGCTGATCGCGGTATTGATCTGCTCGCGCGCCCGATCTTCGTGGCTCAGGATCGGTTCGTTCTCTTCAAAGGGGATCAGACGCGACACACCCGACCACAGCCATGACAGGAAATCCACGATCACGGTTGGCTCGTCCGGCACAGGCTCCCCCGCCTGCAGAATGCCGCGACCATCACTTCGCCCGACAAGGGCACCGTCAGTGTCGAAGATGAACACCTCAAGCCCTTCGCGCAGATCAAGCCGATCAAGGGTCTCGGCCACATCGGCACCGTCGGCAGGCGACAGCACCACGGCAGGCCCGGTCACGGCCTGGGCCTCAAACACACTGGCGATCAGTTCCGCTTCGGCGACCAAACTGTTGATCCGCTGCACGGCCAACGGCTCGCGCGACGAATTCATCAGCAGAATGCCCGCCACCAGGATATTCAACGCCACCAGATTGAACGTGATGATCTTGCGCGTCAGTGGCGAATTCTTGAGCGAAAACAGGCCCCGCCGCTCGCGCCGTTGACGCAATTCACCCTCGACAGTCGTGTCCGGGGCAACGAAATCGTCCCCCAGAACAACATCACCGTCCCGTCGAGGCGTCGCGTCGCGCAAGCTTATCCTTTCCGCGAAAGCCATTACTCTTCGTTATATCTGTAGCCGATGCCGTACAATGTCTCGATCGCCGAGAATTCCGGATCGGCTGTCCGCATCTTCTTGCGCAGCCGCTTGATATGGCTGTCGATGGTCCGGTCATCCACATAGACCTGATCATCATAGGCCACATCCATCAGCTGATCGCGGCTTTTCACGAAGCCCGGCCGCTGTGCCAGCGCCTGCAGCAAAAGGAATTCGGTCACCGTCAGCGACACGTCCCGGCCCTTCCAGCTCACAGAGTGCCGCAGCGGGTCCATCCGCAGGTTGCCGCGGTCCATCACCTTGGTTTCTTCGGTATCCCCGACGATATCACCAGCCACCGCTTCCTGACGGCGCAGCAGCGCCCGGATACGCTCGACCAGAAGGCGCTGCGAGAAGGGTTTCTTGACGTAATCGTCAGCCCCCATCCGCAGGCCCAGAACCTCATCAATTTCGTCGTCTTTCGACGTCAGAAAGATGACGGGCATCGACGACTTTTGCCGCAAGCGCTGCAGCAGGTCCATTCCGTCCATGCGTGGCATCTTGATGTCCAGCACGGCCATATCCGGCATCTTCTTGTTGAACGCGTCCAGGGCGGACTGTCCATCATTATAGGTCTCGACCTCGAAACCCTCGGCTTCGAGGGTCATGGCCACCGATGTCAGAATATTCCTGTCATCGTCCACAAGGGCGATTTTCGACATGGCTAACTTCCTTGTTCTGCTCGTTACGCCTGATTTTTTCCTCAATTCATGTGCTTATTGGCCTTTATATTCAATCCTAAACTGCGAATCAGCCCTCATCGTCGCCGTATTTGAACGTAAAATACCTAAGCGATGGCTAATTTGCATCAGTTGAGGTTTTCAGGTGCGGGACAGACCGGTTAATTTTCGCCATGATTGCGCTAACCTGCGATTGGTTGCGCTAACTGCGAAAAACCCTCCTGTTCCTTCATCGGAGCGTCATGTTAAGAGGCATCGCATCGGCCTCGAGGGAACGATGAGACGTGCGGAAATCGCGCGCAACAGGAACACGGACCGCCGCCCCACGCGCGGCTACAGGAGCTTGGCAATATGGCATTTGGACGGGTAAACCCGCAATTCCGGCTTGAAGATCAAGGGATCAGCGGGCTGGGCAATGTCTTTTACAATCTTATGGAGCCCGCCTTGATCGAAGCGGCCCTGAAGAATGGTGAAGGTTCGCTGGGCAAGGGCGGCGCGTTTCTGGTGACCACCGGAAAATTCACCGGTCGCTCGCCCAAGGACAAACATGTCGTCCGCACGCCGTCGGTTGAAGACAGCATCTGGTGGGAAAACAACGCCGCCATGTCGCCCGAGGGGTTCGACGCGCTTTACGCCGACATGGTCGCGCATATGAAGGGTCGCGATTACCATGTTCAGGATCTGGTCGCAGGGGCCGATCCGGAACTGGCGATCAACGTGCGCATGGTGACCGAGCTGGCATGGCACGGTCTGTTCATCCGCCACCTGCTGCGCCGTCCGGAACGCGCCGCGCTGGACCGTTTCACCGCCGACTTCACCGTGATCAACTGCCCCAGCTTCAAGGCCGATCCCGCGCGCCACAACTGCCGCTCGGAGACGGTGATCGCCATGAACTTCGACGCCAAGCTGATCCTGATCGGCGGCACCGAATATGCGGGCGAGAACAAGAAATCCGTCTTTACCCTGCTGAACTACCTGCTGCCGGAAAAAGGCGTCATGCCGATGCATTGCTCGGCCAATCACGCCACTGGCAATCCGGTCGACACCGCCGTGTTCTTCGGTCTGTCGGGCACCGGCAAGACCACGCTCTCGGCAGATCCGGCGCGCACGCTGATCGGCGACGACGAGCACGGCTGGTCCGATCGCGGCACCTTCAACTTCGAGGGCGGCTGCTATGCCAAGACCATCAACCTCAGCCCCGAGGCAGAGCCCGAGATCTATGCCACAACCTCCAAGTTCGGCACCGTGATCGAGAACATGATCTTCGATCCCGAAACCTTCGATCTGGACTTCGACGATGACAGCCTGACGGCCAACATGCGCTGTGCCTATCCGCTGGACTACATCTCGAACGCTTCGGAAACGGCGCTGGGTGGCCACCCGAAGAACGTGATCATGCTGACCTGTGACGCCTTTGGCGTGCTGCCCCCCATCGCACGGCTGACCCCGGCGCAGGCCATGTATCACTTCCTGTCGGGTTTCACCTCCAAGGTCGCAGGGACCGAACGCGGCGTGACCGAGCCCGAGCCCACCTTCTCGACCTGTTTCGGTGCACCTTTCATGCCCCGCCGCCCCGAGGCTTATGGCAAACTGCTGCAAGCCAAGATCGCCAAGCACGGCGCGACCTGCTGGCTGGTGAACACCGGCTGGACCGGCGGCGCCCACGGCACGGGCAGCCGGATGCCGATCAAGGCGACGCGCGCGCTTTTGACCGCGGCCCTTGACGGAAGCCTGAACGACGTCGAGTTCCGCAAGGACGAGAATTTCGGCTTTGACGTGCCCATCTCCGTCGCTGGCGTGGCCGAGGTCCTGCTGGATCCGCGCCGCACCTGGCACGACCCTGCCGCCTATGATCGTCAGGCCGCCAAGCTGGTCGAGATGTTCGCCAACAACTTCGCGCAATACGTGCCGTTCATCGATGATGACGTGAAAGCTGCCGCGATCGGCTGATTCGCGCGGACACCCGCAAGGGTGGACAAGCACGCCGTGACAGACCCCGGCCATCCAAGGCCGGGGTTTTTTCCTGACCGTTTTTCAGGACCGGCAGATCGCGAACAATTCACCCCGTGACGAGATCCCCAGCTTGTCATAGGCGCGCCTGCGATAGGTCACGACGCTGGTCGGTGCAACGCCCAGATCATTGGCGATGACTTCGGCCTTCTTGCCCGCCAGCACGCCCAGACATACGGCGCGCTCCCGCTCGGACAGCGCCATCAATGCATCCGGCACCCCGCCAGCCTCGCGCGTCTCGAAATGCAGCAGGGCCAGCCGTCCCAGGATCGGCAGAACCGGATCCGACAGTGTCCAGTCCTGCAACGCGCGCCGGTACAGGTTGATGATCAGCCGCAATCTTGCCCCTGCCGCCACCACCGCCAGCTTCCCGCCAAGCCCCGGCGCGTCATAGAACCGCGCACGATAGTCCGCACGCATCGGGCTGGCCTGCGGGTCGATCCGCACAACCTCGACCTGTCCCGGCTTCTGCGCCAACACCTGATTGAACAGCGGATCCTGCCGGAACCATCCATCAAGGTAATCGCTGGCCAGGCGTGGCCCCAACCGCGCCTGCCTGAAGTTGCGGGCCATCAGACAGGATGCATGATCAGGCGTATAGGCGAACACCATCACCTGATCAGCGCCCAACCCTGCGATCATTTCAAGGTAGGCCGTGACAAAGCCATCCTGTCCGGCGACAGCCAGACAACGCTCCACATGACCCAGAAAGACAGAAGACGGCAAAGGTTCGGTCAAGATCATGTCCCAACAAAAGAAGGACAGAATGCATCACAGCGCCGGTCTATAAGCAACAGGTCCACAGTGATTGACCCAGTGAAAGGATCATAACCCCGCATGAGACCCGCCGGACGCAGCGAAACCGACTCGCTCTATTTCACATATCCGTACTTTGCCGCACCAGGCCCTGATGCCGCACGGCAGGGCCGTCATCCTGTGATCATTGCGGGCGCGGGTCCCATCGGCATGACAGCGGCGCTGACACTGGCAAGCGAAGGCGTGCGCGTGCTGCTGGTGGACCGCAAGGATACGTTCAACGACGGTAGCCGCGCCATCTGCATCGCGCGCTCCAGCTTCCATATCCTTGAACGCATCGGCGCCCTCGCGCCCTTCAAGGACAAGGCACTTGGCTGGACCACCGGACGCAGTTTCTATCGCGGCCATCAGATCCTCGAATTCCACATGCCTGACAGCGCGGATGAAAAGTTCCGCCCGATGTACAACCTGCAACAGCAATATATCGAAGCCTATCTCTGGCAGGCCGTCGCAGCCCATCCCCTGATCGACACCCGCTGGCAGACCGAGGTGACAGCTGTCTCGGATCTGAATGACGGCGTCGCCATAACCCTGCGTGACCCTGCGGGCGACTACACCCTGACCGCGGATTGGCTTTTGGCCGCGGATGGGGCACGGTCCCCGATCCGGGCCATGCGCAGCCTGCGCCTGAAGGGTGAGAATTACGAGGGGCGTTATGTCATCGCAGATGTGCAGATGGATCACGATTATCCCACCATCCGCCGCGCGCTGTTCGATCCGGCCTGTCGCCCCGGCGGAACCGTCCTGATCCATCGCCAGCCCGACAATATCTGGCGCATCGACTATCAACTGCGGGATGGCGAGACCGCCGAGGACGCAACCCGCGAGGATACCGTCCGCGCCAGTGTCGCCGCCGTACTTGAGGAGATCGGACACAAAGGCCCGTGGGATCTGGAATGGTGGAGCGTCTATTCGGCCAATACGCTGGCCCTGGACGATTACCGCGACGGGCGCATCTTCTTTGTTGGTGACAGCGCCCATATCGTGCCGATCTTCGGGGTGCGCGGGCTGAACAACGGTCTGGCCGATGCCCAGAACATTGGCTGGAAACTGGGCTGGGTCCTGACCGGACGGGCGGGCGAGGGGCTGCTGGACAGCTATACCCCCGAACGGCGCGGTGCGACACTGGATGTCTTTGCCAATGCCACCAAAAGCACGCGCTTCATGACCCCGCCGACCCGTGGCTGGCAGATCTTGCGCGACGCGGCCCTGTCGCTTGCACTGGATCAGCCCTGGGCCGGGCAACTGGCCAACCCGCGCCAGATGCAGCCCTATACCTATTCAGGCAGCCCCGCGACCCTGCCGGATGATCCCGGTTTCACCGGTGGCCCGGTGCCGGGTGTCGTGATCCCGAACGTGGCGCTGGCACAGGGGAACTTCCTGACCGACCATATGGGACCGGGCTTCACCCTGATCAGCTTCGGCCCGCCCCCGGCAGAGGATATCCCCGACCTTACCGTCGTCAGTCTCGCGCCAGACAGCCCCGCCGCCACCACGTTCTGCGCGGCACCGGGCAGCGCGTGGCTGATCCGCCCCGATCTGCACATCGCCGCACGTTGGCACGAGGCGCCCACGGCCCAGACCATCCGCGCCGCCATCGACCGGATCACCACACCTACGGAGCAACAGCCATGACCACCCATCCTCAGATCGAAGCCATCTATGAGGAACTGGCCAAAGCCATCGATATGACCGAGGCGGCGGCGGGCCCTGCCGCAACCCCGGTCTATCTGGCCAAACTGGTGCTGGCTCTGGCCCATGCCATGGATGACCCGGACAAGGTGATGGCGCTGATCACGGAATGTCGTCAGGGGCTTTGACACCCCTGACGGTCTCAATGCACCAGATCGTCGATCCGGACACGCAACAGGTAACGCAAATCCTCGCGCGACAGATATGCTGTGAACGCTTCGATCGCGCGGTCCTTGTCAGCAAGCTTCCACGACAAGGATGCGGGTTCCGTATGCATGAACCCCGCTCGCTCGGCCAATCCCTTGAAGGCGACGGACCGGACCATGAATGCGAAAATATAATCAGGGTTCAGGTCCCGCAACGCGATGGCAAACCCCATCCGCGACAAAATCGATGACATGCCGCGCCCGCGGAAATTGCCCGCATCTTCATCCAGCCACATTTCACCGTGATAGCAAAGCCGCCCCTTGATTCGCTTGGCCCCGGGCCCCGCCTGATAGCGCGACGCCGCCATATCCAGCGGCACGCCCGACGGCGGAAACTGCCGGAATGACCGCCGCAGATAGCTACCCAGTGATTGCTCGCCCACGTCGACCAGACGTACGGCCTGCGTGTGGGCCAAGCGACCATCCTCGGTATGGCCACAAACCCAAAAAGCGTTCTGTTTCGAAAGCTTATGCATCTCAGTCCGAAACGGCAGACTGACCGGTTGACGGGGCCGCCCCGCGCTGACGATCTGATCATACTCGTTAAAGTCATGACCAACGGTCACGATCATCTTCTGCTCATGCAGAATTCTTGCCGCCTCAGAGAGAAGCGGCCACCGCAAAAAAACATCATGTATCGACATGGAAGGGAGCTCCTGAAGGGTTATGGCCCATTCAGGATTGTAAACTATAAGCAAATTTTCGCGCAGGGGTTAAGCGTGGCGCTCCACTGAATCATCGCCCTGCTCGGACCTGACACGCCGGGACGCGGCGGTGATGGCAGGATCAAGGCCGGGAATGTCGATCTGGCAATCCCGGTCCACCATCGACATCATCGCAAAACTGCCGTCCGGAAACCGGCACCCCAGCAGCAGACGCGAAAAACAAATGGGCCGCATCGTGTCATCCGGACCATGCGGCATCTGGGTCGCCACATGATCCAGACGCAGGCCCTGCGTGGCGCGCAACTCGTCATAAGACTGCGCGGCCGAGAAGTTGAAACGGCCCGCGCCCGGCAAGCCGTCGATCTTGCGCCCCACGCTGCTGCGTGCCCAACTCCAGCCATACCATCGCGCGAATTCGGACGTCTCGCCGACCTCGGCACAAAGCCAATGATCATCCAGAAAGCGGAACACAAGCGCATAGGGCCGCACGTCCTGAAACGCGGGATGTTCGATCTGGCCTTCCGACAGCGCCCAGGCCTTTACCGCGTCTTTCATCACCGCGCTTTCATGCGTCCACACGCGGGCAATCGGATGCTGTTGCAGGTGGTAATAATATCCATCTTCACGCGACAGGCTGAAATGGAAAAGACCCTCGCGATGCCCTGCTTCCGACTCCAGCCAGGCGCGCCCCCGCTCCAGCAGGTTCCGCGCCTCCTGCACAGCCTGCGACCCGGCGTCGGTCAGCCGATATTGCCGATCCTCGACATGAAACAACGCCTGTCCGCGGCATTCCTCCAGAATTTCAATGTGGCGGCGAAGTGTCTGTCGCGTCACCCCAAGGACCTGCACCGCGCGCGAGACATTGAGCGTGTCGGCCAGCGTCACAAACGATCGCAACATCTCGAACAGAAGCGCCTGGTTGCTGTGTTGCTTCATGTGCCCACCCCGTCCTCGCGCCACTTGGCAAACATCGACAGCGGAACCTGCGTCTGATAGCCTTTACGGAGCATTGATATTGTAAATTTATCATACCACTTAGGTAAATGTATCATACATCAGCGTTAAATACATGTCAATTTCCGCAAGATGCATGCGTTAAATCAGTAAAAATCTAACAAGTTGATTGATTTGAGGGATAGGTCATTCTCTTCATAGTAGAAATCTGTGAGAGATAACGATGTCCCACCCTGTAGATACCCATGTTGGCCAGCGGTTGAAGCAGCTGCGCATCCTGCGCGGTATGACCCAGACCGACGTGGCAGATGGCCTGAATATTTCGTTTCAACAGGTTCAGAAGTATGAACTGGGCCGAAACCGGATTTCGGCCAGCAAACTGTTTGAACTGTCGCATATCCTCAAGGTTGCACCGTCCTATTTCTTTGACGGGCTGCAGGCCAGCGACTCGGCCCCGCAACTTCTGGATGAAGAGGCTACCAAGATCGCCTCAATGTTGACACGAATCAAGGATGACCGTCTGCGCGGCCAGATCCGCAGCTTCATCACCGAAATCGCCAACAGCCAGTCTGTGGAACAGCGCGGAACAGCCGCGGGCTGAAACGACGCGGGCTCGCCTAACCCGTCAGGCCCCGACGCACCAGATTAAGACCTGCGATCAACAGAACGGCCAGAGTCGCCTTGCGAAAGGCGTTCTGGTCGATCCGATCCTGCACCTGAAACCCCAGCCACGTGCCCAGCATGGCCGGGACAACCATCGCCACCGAAAACGGCAGAGTCTCGGCCCGCATCACACCCGACCCCACATGCGCACCAAACAGGGCCACGGCTCCCAGTCCGTAAATCACGCCTTGCACGCGCATGCTCTCGGCTTTCGCTGTGTCCAGCGCAGTCAGATACATCACCGTAGGCGGACCCCACACCCCCGAAAAGCCGCCGATGAAACCGGCGATTCCACCGATACCGCCCTCGACCCAGTGACGCCCCTTGTGCGGCAGTCGCAATTTCCAGCCCAGCAACTGCACGGCGCAAAACAGCACGACCGGGATGCCGATCATCAAGAGCAGCGTATCCTGCGGCAAAACGCGCACCAATTGCGCACTCAGCAGCATCGCAACAAGTCCGATCGCCATGAACACGCGGAACCGCTTGACCGACTCCCATGCCTCGCGCCATCCCTGACGCAGCGCCTGCATGCCGTTGGTGATCAGCGTGGGCAGGATCAGCCCGGCCAGCGCCACATCAGGTGCGACAAAAGAGCCAAGCAGAGAGATCATGATCATCGGCATGGCAAACCCGACCATTCCCTTGACGATCCCCGCCAAAAGCGCCACGAGCAGGGTATAGCCCAGAATTTCAGGGGTCATGAGGGTCAGGATGCTGATCATCCTCATCTCATATCATGCAGGTCAGCGACCGCTAGTGCCGAAACACAAGAAATCAATGCGCAACTTTCGGTTATCTGATTGGCGTTCTTGGGTATTTTTGTTGCGCTGCAACTGCGAAATGGCTAGGACAGTGTCCAGCAAAAAAAGGATGTGAATCATGGCCCATGACGGACAAGATATTGCAATGAACCCTGTGGTGATTCTGCCCGATCTCCCGCGCCTGACCGGTGCGGCGCTGGCCCCTGTCGAAAAACTGTTCGACACGGCCAAATCCCGTGTGCGCGCCCGCGTCAGCGAAGGCGGCAAAGTGTCTGGCGCGCTGATCGAAGCCGAACAGACTGCCGCACACGGTCTGGCATGGCTGGCCACCTATGTGGAATCGCTGCGCCAGATGCAG